>CAYYXO010000005.1:0-6924 GCA_964475745.1 uncultured Candidatus Saccharibacteria bacterium
GCAAGGATCTTCTTCGTCCTCGTCCTCGTCACCATCTTCATTACCATTATCATCACTAGGTGGTTCTTCTGGTGGCTCTATTGGGAGTGTTGGTCCGGGCACAATACCACCTCCTGGATATGATCCTCCTGGATCCCCTGGAGATGGTGAACCGATTTCCTCTTCTTCGTCTTCTTCCTTATCCCTTTCATTTCTTCATTCTTCAGCTTTTTCCATAGCATCTTTGCAATCAATATCTCTATCAATATTATATTCTTTTCATTTTCCTATTCATATATCCGTTTGCTCTTGAGATGTACTTCTGGCAAAATAAAACACAAAAAAACAACCAACAACAATCGAAAAAGTAATAAAAAGTTTTTTCATATAAATTTTTTAATTTTATTTATAGGTAAAGTATAAACAAAATTACAAAAAAAGTCAATCAAAAAAGAGGTTAATTTATATATAAATTAACCTCTTTGCTAGCTTCTTTTTTTAATATTTGTATTTAACTTCAATTTCAATTGTGGGTCTCCTTAGGTCATTGGTTTCTAACTGAATGGTTGTTTCGTATGTATATGGCTTTCTAAACCATTTTGACATAAAAAACCAAAGGGCAAACTGTTTTTCTATTTGAATTATTTCCATTTTTCCTGGCGCTATCTTAATGTCAAATAATTCTTTAATATCTCCTCTTGATTTCAAATTTATAATTAATGTTTCATCTCCTGTATTTTTTATGGGCATTTCAACAAATCGACTGCTGGATTGATAAGTATTTTTTTCTAGCTGAATGGATGGTTGAGCTTTTAAGTCAAAAATATTATACCATGGTAGCCCCCAATAAAATAATCTTGGAGCAATCATGGCTTGTGATCCTGGATCTTCTTCTTCTTTAAGAACATCAAAATATTCTTTGTATCCAAGCAAATTAGCCTCTGCAAATCCTTTGCCATACCAAATCTGAGAAAGTATAGCATTCCACACAGTTACTGGATTAGATCCTTCTGGATCCTCCCTTGGTCGATATGAAATTGTTGACCTAATTTCTCTGCTATCGCCAACA
This sequence comes from uncultured Candidatus Saccharibacteria bacterium, assembly GCA_964475745.1. GTDB lineage: Bacteria > Patescibacteriota > Minisyncoccia > UBA6257 > JAKLIH01 > CAYGJE01. The sequence continues at coordinate 1,049 of CAYYXO010000005.1, forward strand.
GTGTTCGCTGGGTGAATAATAAAGGGAGATAAAACAGGATTCATAATATTTGGGGTTGGAATAAAAAAAAGCTTAAATTGTTCTTCTCCATTCATCTCATTAACATGAGCTATATTTTCTATTTTAACTTCTTCTTCTTCTGCATGACCATTTTTATTTTCGTCTTTCCATAAGGCAGATGTAAAGTATTGTAAATAAACTGTAAAACCTTCTTCTCCATCCCTTACGATTGGCTCAAAAGTATTAACAAACATAATTATATTTGATTTTTCTTCTGTTTCAATAAAATTGTCTCGCGTTAAAGAAAGATCTGGCTTCATTCTTGGTTTTCTGGTAAGCATATCACTTCCCTTTGGCTTGCTTGATAAATCGTCAAAAAGAGTTGTTATTTCAATGTCTGGTTTTATAAAACTAAATTTTCTTTTTAAAAACCAACCAGCATAAGACAGGCAAACCTCATAGCTTCCAACACCACATTCATATTGATCTCTGTTAAACATCCATTTTGGCAGAGCAAAAAGCCCAGAGATGTTTTCCATCCTTTTTGGAATATCCTCATAAAAACTTATTTGAGATCGTTTTATCCTTGAAAGGATAATGTCTGGCTTTCTGTCAACAGTGCCACCAAATCTTTTAACCATTCTTTTGTTATACAAAAAAAACTGGTCTTCAAAGGCATAGAAATAATCTGACATAAAACTGCCTGAGTTCAAAAACCCATAAGGAATATACTCATCCAGCACAAAGTAACTGTATTTATCTTTGTTTTCAAAGATAAACTCCTTAATTGCCTCGGGCTTTATGCTAACACCTTGCTCTTTTAGAGCAACAACATCTATCTGAAAATCAAAGTTTTGCTGAAAATTGACAAGGCCGCTATAAAGATCCTTTTCGCTTTCTGCTACAACAAGAATCATGGCCCTACCTTGCTTAAGATTTATGGCCTCTTGGGGAACTGTTTGAGCGATGGTTTTATCACAAACAACAACGGAAATTAACAACATTAATGCCAATAAAATTCCAATCAATTTTTTCATTTTTTTCTCCTTTCTTTTTCAAATTTTTATTTTGAAAAAATGAAAAATTTTCTTTTTTTAAACAACAATTTAGGCACAATTACCTAAATTTATACTATCTTAAGTATATCATATTTATACTATTGTTGTCAAGTAAGTAAAATCTCTGCCTAAAAACAAAAAGCCACTCTATTTTAGATTGGCTTTTTAATACCCCTGACCTCTTTCTATTCTCCAGGCAATTTCTATCTGATCCATAGAAACATTGTCTGAAGGATGGTTTTTAAGAGTATCAAAATATTCTTTGGCTAAAATTTCTAATTCTCAAACGACTTCTTTCTTTTTTTGGTCAGCCGGGCTGTTTATTTCTTTTGAATCTCTTAGATTGTGTACAATGTAGTAGATAGCATCTTTTATTAATCCCTTAATTTTTTCTGACATTTCTACATGGTCTGGTATTTCGTTTAGAGCCACTGCTATTTTATGGCATACATCAACAAAATTGCCTGATATTTCTTCATTAGGATAAAATATTTCATATAGAGCTAAAATATTTTTTTCATCTTTTGATGGCTCTTTTAATACTTCTTTTTTGCTTGACTGGTTTAAAAAATTTTCCATAGCAATATTATTCTTTACAGCAATCAATGGCTTTTTTAACCAAACTACCTATCTTATCAAAAAGACCAATCTTTTTAACTTTAACATCTTTTGCATTGTCTTTATTAATTTCTTTGTTGAGCGATTCACTAACTAAAGAAGCTTCATTATCTTCTTCGTGTTTTACATCTTTGACATCAACTATTTTTAAATTCAAAGCTCAAAACAATGAATAAAGATCATAGGCCTTTTGAAAAGAATCTTTGGCCTTTGCTAGTTCTTCTTTTTTTAATTGCTTGGTGCCAACTTCATTTAAACGCATGGAAGTTGATAATAAATGTTTTGAAATGCATCATACTTCACCGTCTTTATTTTCTACAATTTCTTTCATGAGATCTGTTCTCATTAAACGCATTTCATTTAACATTTCTAGATATTTGTCATCTAAAGTTTTTTGATAGGTAAAGAAAAAATGTTCTTCAAGAGAAATCAAATTCATAATGGCAATGGACAAATCTTCTCCTTGGGCTAAATCGTATTTATTGTCTGTTTTTAAATCATTTATTTTTTTGGCTAGTTCTTCGCTGTTTTTAATCATAATAAAAGCTTAATTTATTTTAAAAAGTATTAACAAATAGTAAAATAAAAAATAAAACTAAAGACTAATAATACCACAAAAGGAATAACGACTCTTTGATAAGGAAAATATACTTTGTTGTGGTTTAGTTTTTTCAAACCTTCGCTTGATAAAGAACTCAAAAAAACCAATATAGAGCCACAAATTGATCCGAAAATTAATCTATCCATACCAGCAATTTCATTAAAAGAATGACCGATTACGCCAGTTAAATGAAGTGGGATAAATAAAAGCAAGTATGTAGCAATAAACAGAATAAAGCCTGAAAATTTAAAGCTTTTGCCTTTTTTCTTTAAAGCATTGTTAATTGAAATAGCCAAAGAAAAAAGTAATCCACCCACTCAAAGACCAGAAACAACATCATCAATACCAATATATCGACAAAGCCCTAGTCCTGAAGCAATAGCAACCGTGCAAACTGGACATGTTGCTTTGGTTATTTGTGGAAGCAAAATTATTGCAAGGACAATTAAATATATCATGTTGAATGTTTAGTTTATTTTTTTAACTAGCTTCTGGAAGCCTTTAATTAAAGTTATTTTGCCAACACCCGGCCAACCTGTTGTGCCTGGGTCATTATTAATGGATGCGTTAAAAAACTGCTTTAATATTTTCTTTAAAAAGAAGTTGTAATCTTTTTTAGCTTGATGATATCTTATAACAGAAATTTTTTTATCTGTATAATCATTATTTTTTAGATCTACTGCTTTCAATCTATCTTTGGAAAAAGTTGTTAGCACCAAATTAAGCATACGCCCTCTTAAAGAGTTCATTTCGCTTCAACTTGCCTTTCTATCTTTTATGCTGTCTATAAATGCTGCTATTTTTTTTATTTGCTCTTTGTGACTGCTATTTATTTCAAAATAAACTGTATAGTCGTGTAAATCTTTTTCTGGTTTTTGGAGTTCTTCCTCAAGTGAAGCCTCTTTGGGCTGTTCCAAATTATTTTCTTCTCCTTTTTCTTTTCTTTTTCCTAAAAGCCGTTGTTGCCGCGCTTTATGATATTCTTCTTCAAGTATTTTCCTTGTTTTGTTTGGGGCTGGGCCTTTTATATCAGGAAACAAAGAATTTTCATCTTTTTTCATAGTTGAATTTTAATATGCAAAATCATTGTACGAAATTTTTTAAAAAAAGTCAAATACCCAATAAAAGCAAAGCCCCACACTCAAAATGCTGAGTGTGGGGCTTTATGTTTTGTGTTAGATAATCTCTTCTTCCTCGTAATCATCGTCATCTTCGTCGTCTGCATCAATGTCTGCTAAGTCATCACTGTCAACATTAGCGAGATCCTCATCTCCTAAAAACCTTTGTTCTGCTTCTCCGCCAACTAAATCTTCTAGTTCCATTGGCTTGTTACAACAAACTAACTCTCCTCCACCAGCTACCAAAACCTTTACAACATTACCACAAACAATGCATTTATATGTTTGATCTTCGGTAATCATAGTTTAAATTTATTTATTTATTAATATTATTAAAATTCCTCACATTTTAATTGATAATAGGCTCTTTCGTGCTTGCAAGAAGGACATTCTTTTGGAGCCTCAAACCCATAATAAACATAACCACATTCTCGGCAAGTTCAATAGACTTCTTTGTCCTTTTTAAACACTGTTCCGTTGTCAACTTGATGCAAAAGTTTTTGATATCTTTCTGAATGATGGTTTTCTGCTACCAAAATAGCTCTAAATCATTCAGCCACATCTTTTAATCCTTCTTCTTCGGCTGTTGTAGCAAAATCAGAATACATGACTTGTCATTCATAGTCTTCTCCCATGATGGCTAATTGCAAATTCTTTTTGGTGTCTCCGATTTCAATTGGACAGCTTGTTTCAAATTTTAACTCTGTTATGTTTTCGTCTCCTTTTAGTTCTTGGATTTTGTCAAATATTTTTTTAGCATGCTCTTTTTCTTGTTCTGCTGTTTCAAGAAAAATACCGGCAATTTGCTCAAACCCTTCCTTTTTGGCCACCTTGGCAAACATAGTATAACGATTGCGAGCTTGACTTTCACCTATAAAAGCCTTAGCTAGATTTTCTAAAGTTTTTTTCATAATATTTTTTTAATTTGTTTTGTTAACTGTTTTAAAATTTAAACAATTTTTTAATTTGTGTCAAGACCCTTGATAAGAAAAATAAAAAATTGGAAACTATGGTTTTGAATTTTTCCCAGCAACATAGCCAGTGGTTCAGCACATTTGCAAATTATACCCTCCTGTCTTGCCATCAATATTTAAAACTTCTCCAGCAAAATAAAGATTTTTGATAAGCTTTGAATTCATGGTTTTTTGATCCACTTCTTTTAAATCTACTCCTCCTGAGGTTACAATGGCTGTTTCAAATCCTAAATGGTCAACGACAGTTAAAGGCAATTGTTTAATTAATGATAAAATTTTTAAACGCTCTTCCTTAGTAATCACATTTACTTTTTTATTTGGATTTATTTTAGCTAGTAATACTATTTTATCAGCCAGCTTAATTGGTAATAAATCATATAAAGAATTTTTAAATAATTTGTTGCTATGTTTGCCAAAATCATTTTGTAATCTTTTGTCTAGTGTTTCATTTTTAAGGGCTGGCTTTAAGTCAATTAACAATTCTATTTCTTTTTCTTTTTTAAGCAACCTGACTGCTTCATGACTAATATTTAAAACAATTGGACCTGATATACCAAAATGAGTAAAAAGCATTTCACCAAAAATCTTTGTTTTTGTTTTTTTAATTTGAAGTTCAACATTTTTAAGTGACAAGCCACTTAATTCTTTTACCCAAGACTCTTTAACTTTTAAAGGCACTAGTGCTGGGCTTAAGTCAATGATATTGTGCCCTAGTTTTTTAATTAGTTCTAGCACCTCTCCATCTGATCCAGTGCTAGGATAAGAGCAACCACCTGTTGAAACAAGATAATTTTTTGCAATTATTTCTTCCTCTGTTTTAAGAATCAATTTGGTTATTTTGTCTTTTTGCTTTGCTATTTTAATCACCTTGGCATTGACTTTGACTTCTATGTTGTACTTTCTAAAATTATCTTCAAAAAATTTAACAACATAGTTGGCGTCATTTAGCTCTGGAAAATAGCGACTGCCTCTTTCTACTTTTAATTTTAAACCATTTTTTATAAAAAAATCTATGGTTTCTTTTACCCCAAACTGAGAAAAGCCAGACATTAAAAACTTGCCTTCTTTGTTATATTTTTCAATTAGTTTTTTTGGATCCGCTTCATCGTGAGTAATATTACACCTGCCCTTTCCTGTTAAAAGTAGCTTGCGTCCAAGTCGTTGATTTTTTTCTAGTAAAACTACTTTTTGATTATTTTGAGCGGCTATCAAAGCTGCCATCATGCCAGCAGGACCACCCCCAATTATTGCTAAGTCGTATTTTGTTTTCATAAAATTTTTTAAAAATAAATTATTAAATAGCCATTGGTTGTATTGTCAGTGTAGTTGGTAATAAAACCACTTTTAACAAAGTCATTTAAAATGCGTCTTACTCGGTATATTAAAACTGGTTCATTATCTTTTGAGTGTAGACCTTTACCAACAATAATTTGCAGATAATGATTATTTGTTTGCTGGCAAGCTAAAATCTCTTCAGTTAGAAGATCTGTTAAAAAATGCAAGGAAA
>CAYYXO010000005.1:6934-44535 GCA_964475745.1 uncultured Candidatus Saccharibacteria bacterium
GGTAGTCAAATATAGGGACTGGTTTTATGTTTTCTTCTTTTCTTCTCATAAAAATATTAATTAAAAGGTTGGTCTAAATTAAAATCAGGAATTAATTCTTTGCTGGCATTTAGCTCAATTGGCTGAACTCAGCCCTCTTCAAAGCCAAGACTTAACATGGCTTCAAAAACTTCCTGATATTCTTCTTGATTGATGTTTCTGTTTATCTCTGGGAAATTTTTAGCTTTATACAATGGTTCGTACTGAGTCATTAGACTTAAAATAACTTTGTCGCCAAAACCTCGAATTATCTTTAGAGCTTCAAGAGTATTTTTAATATTGTTTGGTAAAATTAAATGTCGGATAACCACTCCCTTTTTAAGCAAATCTCCTTCAAAAATATTTTCGGGTTGCTGACTTAGCATCTCCAAAATATTTTCTTTGGCCACTTCTTGGTAATATTTTACTTTTGAATATTTTTCTGCTAAAAGATTGTCGCTATATTTAAAATCTGGAAGATAGATATCTATTAAGCCTCTTAATTTTTCTAAATCACCTTTTCTTTCATAAGCATTGGTATTATAAACAATGGGAAGAGATAACCCTTTTTGTCTTGCTAGAATAATAGCTTCTTTGATTATATCAATTCAGATGGCTGGTGATACAAAGTATAAATTTTCACCAACTTCTAATTCCAAATCAAGCATAATGTCTGCTAGCTCTTCAGCAGAATAATCTTTACCAAGTCATTCTTGAGAGATTTGGTAGTTCTGGCAAAACTGGCAATGAAGATTACATCCAGAAAAAAATATCGTTCCAGACCCCTTTTCCCCTGTAATAGCTGGCTCCTCGCCAAAATGTTTTCCAAAATAAGAAATTTTTGTTTTCATAATTATTTTTTTGGATTTCTATAATTTACTACAAAGACAATGGCTCAAACAATTCAAATAATGAGTGAGATTATTTCAGGGATAGCTAATCCTAGTTTGAAAAATCACAATCAAATAATAAAAGAAGCCACTCAAAGAATAATCAACATTATAGCTGTTACCTTGGTGAAAATGCCTAGGTTTCTGTTGTGCTCTTTTAAATCATGTCCAAAAAGCAAAAGACCAAAAGGGAAAAAAGTAAACAAAGAAACGGCAAACACAAAGTGAATGAAGTATTCCTCTGTAAAAATGCCGAGAAAAACTAAAAGCAATGACGATGCTAAAAGAAAAATTCTGCCTCATCAGTTAAATTTGCTTTTATCTACAACAGAAATAGTAAAAATACCCAAAGATATACCGCTCAGTATTAAGCTAAAGTTAAAAAAATCATTGGTAGTGCCAAATCTACTTAAAGAATCAGTAAACCAGCAGAAACCAGCATAATAAGAAAGCAGAACGCTAAAGCCAATAAAAACAAAGTTAAAAAGCGCTCATTCTGTTGGCAAATTTAATATCTTTTTAATCATACTTATTGTTTTTTAAATTTTTTATTAGTGAATTAAAGTCTTGTTGATTTTTTATTTGAACAGCTGTTTTTCTTAATTCTTTGGCATTGTTAAACCCCTTTAAATAATTTACTAAAAATTTTCTCATTTCTATAAAGGCTCTGTCTGGTTGGTATGATAAATAATATTTCATGTGCTTTTTCATTAAACAAGCTATTTGGCTTTTAGAAAAAGTTAATTGTTTCTTTAATTTTATTTCTTTAAAAATTCATGGCTTTGACATGGCAGCCCGGCTTATCATAATGCCTAAAATATTGCTTTTATTTATTTCTTGATGGGCTTTTTCTCAACTATCTATATCACCATTTAGAATAATTGGTATTTTAAGTTTATTGGCTATATTGTGGATAGTATTTCAATCTGCTTTACCAGTATATTTTTGTAAAACCGTTCTTCCGTGCAGGGTAATGGCGTTTATGCCAATTTCTTCAAACTTTTTTAAAAGAGGCGCTACTTCAAAATCTTTTACTCCTAATCTTGTTTTGACAGACAATTGACCTGAATAATTTTCTCTTATTTTTTTGACAAATTCAAAAGCTTTAGCTTGATCTTTTAAAAACGCTGAGCCAGCCATGCTTTTTATAATCTTAGGCGCTGGACAGCCAAGATTAATGTCAAAGCCATCTGGCTTTAGTTTTTTTTCAATGATTTTTATAGCATTAATCATCAATTCAGCATCATGACCAAAAAGCTGCACGATAACAGGCTGGTCTTTTTTATCAAATTTGGCAATGTGTAATGCTTCTTTTTCATTATAGCAGATGGCATTGCTTGAAATCATGGGAGTAAAAATAATATCTGCACCAAATTGCTTGCAAAGCTTGGCTAATGGCTGAGTGGTAATGCTTGCCATTGGCCCCAAAATAAAAACAGGCTTTTTTATATTTTGTCATTTAAAAATCATGGTTTGTTTAGTTTATATAAAATAGCTTAACAAATAGTCATAATTTTTGCAAATTAAAAAGCGCGCTGTTAAAAATTAAACAATTGTGGTATTTTAGTTTTTTTGATATAATTTATTTAATAGCTCAATTAAATTTAAACTTCTAACATGAAAATAACTTTTTTTGGATCTGCTAGAGAAGTAACAGGATCCTTAGCTTTAGTCAAAACTGAAAAATATAAGTTTTTAGTTGATTGTGGTTTTTTTCAAGGAGATCAAAATGATTATTTTAGGAATAAAGCACCCTTTAGTTTTGACCCAAAAGAAATTGATTTTGTGATAATAACTCATGCACACATGGACCATTGTGGAAGATTGCCTTGATTAGTTAAAAATGGTTATAAAAATCCTATCTACTGCACCAGGCCATCTAAAGACATTATGTATTATATTTTAATGGATGCTTTTTCTATTATGATGTATAATAAAAAAAAATACAAAAGAGATGTTATTTATGACGAAAAAGATGTATTAAAAACAATTGATTTGATACAAACTCATGACTACAAAAAAACTTTTAGTCCTAAAGAAAATATTTTTGTTACTTTAAAAGATTCCGGACATATTTTAGGGTCAGCTATGGTTGAAGTAGCTGAAGTTTTTGATAATAATATAGAAAAAATTGTTTTTACTGGCGACATGGGAAAAAACTTAGCTCCAGTGGTAAAAGACACTGAATTTGTAAATGGTTGCGACCACTTAGTTATTGAATCAACCTATGGCAACAAGAATCATAAAAACATGGACCGTCGCAAAAATGATATGTTAAAAATTATAAAGCAAACATTGGGTAATGGTGGCTCCGTCTTGATACCAGCTTTTGCCATAGAAAGGACTGAAGAACTTCTTTATGACTTAAACGAACTTTTTAATGATGGTAAGCTCAAAAATGTTCCTGTTTTTCTTGACAGCCCTTTGGCAAAAAATGTTTTAACAGTGTATAAAAAATATCCTGATTGATTCGATGATAACGCTCAAGCAAAAATAAAAAAAGGTGACGATATTTTTAGTTTTCCTGGTTTCGAAATAATAGAAGACACTGGTGAATCTGAAAGCTTAATCAAAAACCCTCAGCCTAAAATTGTTTTGGCTGGCTCAGGCATGATGAGTGGTGGAAGAATTATGAACTATTTACCAACCTATTTGACAAAGAAAAACAATACTGTTATTTTTGTTAGCTACCAGGCAAAAGAAACTTTAGGAGAAAAATTAGTGAGAGGGCAAAAGAGCATTGCTTTACAAAAAAAGAAAATAAAAGTAAAATGTCGTATTGAACAAGTTCCCGCTTATACTTCCCATGCTGACCAAAGAAAACTAAAAAGTTTTGTAAAAAATATCAACAACCCCTCCCCAAAAAACATTTTAATCAACCATGGAGATATTGATCAGTCGCTTGGCTTTAAGCAGTGCTTAACCAAATCAGTAAATTCAAAATTAATTATCCCTGAAAATGGAAAAGAATATTTGCTTTAGTTTAAAAAACCAAATAGAAAAACCGAGAGAATATTGGGTTGACATTGCCAGAGGCATTGGCATTATTTTGGTTATGTTTGCACATTCTCCTATTGCCAGAAACTTTGCTCTCTATACTTATGTTTTTAATATGCCCATGTTTTTCTTTTTATCAGGCTATTTTGTAAATATTTTGAAATATAAAAATTATTTTGGTTATTTAAAAAATTTGGCCAAGAAAATTATGGTGCCTTATTTTTGATTTTCTTTAATTTCTATTGTTTTTTATGTTTTTTACCACAATATGCCCTATTATGATTATTTTACTCAGCGAGCCATGCTAAAAGTATTTTTTACTGCCACTAGAAACACTATTTTTTATAATGTACCTTTGTGATTTTTACCAACTTTGTTTTTTGCAGCCAATGCTTTTTATTTTGTAAAGAAAATAAATAAAAAATGACTTGAGATTGCTCTGATACTTTCTTTAGGAGGGTTGTTTGTGATGCTATGAGATACTATTTACCAGCCAAAGCTTTTTTGAACGATTGATAGTGGCTTTTACTATTTAATTTTCTTCGGTATGGGCTATTACTTAAAAAATAATTTAATAAAGTTTAGATTAAATAAAAAATGGTTAAAATATGTTTGTTTGGCTATAGCTGTCTTTTTTAATACTCTGGTAATTTTTATGCCTAAATTCTATAGCCTTGTCTTTAAGTCTGACATGATAGCAAATTTTCGATTGCTATATTTCTTGCTCAATATACTAATGGCTTTTTCAGGAATTTTTGTTGTTTTTGAATTTTCAAAATGAATTAAAAGAAACAGGATTTTAGAATACTTGGGCAAGCATTCTTTAAACTATTTTGCTTTGCATGTTTTAGTGTTTTTGATATTAAATAAAATAATCAAACCAATAGAATTATTATCTCAAAATTTAACTGTTTTAAGCATTATATATGTTTTAATAACTATCGTTGCCTTAGTGCCTGTTAATTGATTTGTTAGTAAAAAACTTCCAAAAATTTTAACAAAATAAAAACAGCACCAATTGGTGCTGTTTTTTTTATTCTTGGAAGCCTGTATCAATTGAGTAGTCTATTTTCTTTCCGTAAAGTGAAAGTGTTTTTTGAAGAGCTAAAAACTGCACATGGGACATACTTTTTCTCCCGAACAAAAATCCTTTTAAAGCTCTTTCGGCAATAGTATCTTTATGCTTTCTCAACAAGTCCTCAATGTGATCTTTTTGTATTTCTCCTATACCAGTATATCTAAACCCTTCAGAATACAGTTTATAGTGGTCAGCTAAGTCTTTTCGCTTGTTTTTACTAGCTAAATCTTTTATCTTGTCTAAAACTGCTTGACTTGGTTTTTCAATAAAGTAAATGGTTATAGCATCTCTTCTTTTTTCTGCTGACGCGTTTGAGCCTGCTTTGCCAATTTTATAGTAGGCATCCATTTCTTTGTTAATAATAAGATCATCTAGAGCATCGATAACTTCTTTGCTCACCTGAATGTTCAAACTACATCTATCAACTGGATATTGATCTAATTTTTTACCACGATACAATCAACTTGATTTTCCTTCTGTTGGCAATTCTATGTCTATATCTTTTTTAGGCAAGTTGGCATAGTCTCATGTCTCATGATATTTCGAGTCTTCGAACTCGCCAAAAACCAATGAGTCATAGTATCCTTTTAAGATGGCTTCCATTAACTTATCTTGATTTTGTTCTGTGCGTGCTTTTTCTATGGCGTTGATTCTCTTTTTGCGTCGCGTGGTATCTGCTATAAGATTTATGTCTTCGAGCGCCTTTTCAATTGCCTTACCATGTTTTTCTTCAAATTTTTCTTCGGCTTCTTTATCTTTGTCAGGAGAGCCTTTCTCTTTGTCTTTTTCGCTCTTAGAATCATCACCTTCTGAGGCAGCTTCTTTTTTCTTATTCTTTTTTTCTTTTCCTTCTTTTTTCTTCTCTTCCTTGTCACCCTCATCCTTTTTTTCTTTTCTCAAAATATTTATTTTGATTGGCGTTTCTATTTTGGGATCAAAAACCTTGCCTACTGAATATTCAAGTGGCCTATTTGGCACCAAAGGAATAATTGGAGGAAAATCAAACCTAGGTACACTAGAGCTAGAAATTGATTGTATGTTTAATTGATTTAACACCTGGGGATTTTTAACTTGGGAATTAATAATTAAATCTCTTATTGAGTTTGTTCCTTCAACTGTTGATAAAATAGCATTTTTCCCTAAGTGCCCTCCTTCTTTAACAGCAATTTCTATAAAACCACCGTTAAATGATGCTTTATTTTCTCCTACTTTTTGGAATAATTGAAACATAGGAGAGTCAGGAGTTATTTCAACCATTCCATTTGCACCTATTTCCAAAGGAAAAACTTGAGCACTAGTATCTCTTGAAAAAGATATTCATGCTTCTGCTTGTCCGTTTTTGATTGCTTCGGTTATATCAACGCTTCCAAATTGATTAAAAGAACCTGCCTTAGTCATATTAGAAACATCAATAACAAAGTTTTCATTTTGAGCATAGAGATTTGTGCTGGCTTCGTTGAAGTCATATACTCCGGTAGTATTGTTTCTCATCCAATCTCTGGTGCCAAAAACATTTTTCATATCTTGATTACTTTCAACAAACTGATCAACAGACACTTCTGTTCTTAAATTTATGGTGTCTGTGATATTTTTTGTTTCAAAGTCCAAGCTTAATCCTTGATTCTTTAAATTTTCATAAGAAATAGGAAGTGGTTTGCCGTCAGGACCAAAAACAATAGCTTTGTCAATTACTTGTTTGCCATCAGCATACAAACTGTAATTACCTTGGCTGTCTAGCCTCAATTCTTTTCCTTGGTCTAAAGATATTCTGGCAGGCCGATCTTCTAAATAACTTGCTCCGGACATGGTCCCTAAAGAGGCAAAAGTATTTTCATTACCAAATTTATCTTGTATAAAATCTGAAAAATGCTTTAGAGCCGTCTGGGAAGTTGCGTTTTCATTAACACGGCCGGCTCATTGTTCAATTAATCCTTGTTGGTTGGGGTTGGCAAAAGCAATACCTTCTTGAACTAATCCTCCAATGACAAGTCCATAAATGGTTCCTTTGGCAAAAGCCTTAAGTCCTTGCTTAGTTTTTATTCTATTGAATTGCTTATCTTTTTCTGAAATACCGCCCTCTCCTTCCTGAAGCTGAAGCATATTTGTCTCTATATTTGATTTTAGGTAGGCATCAAATTCAGCTTCATTAAATTTCCAATCTTTTTCTTTTGATATTTTTCTTAGCTTTGATTTTATAATGGCTCTTTTTCTATCAATAGCGGATCTTTCTTTTTCCATCAACTCAAGATTGCTATAAGAAATCAAATCTATTGATTTGCTATCCGATAGTTTTATTCTTGATTCTAAAGTAGAAAGACTGTCTATAATTTCTTTGGCTCTTTCTGGTGAGTCAATGCTTTCTAATTCACTCTCCATTCCTTCTAGACTACCAATAGCTGACTTGGCATCAATACTTTCATATTTATATTTTTCTATAACCGCCCTTTGCTTATCTTTTTGTTCAAACATTTTTCCTGTAGCCACATCTCTAAAATGTTGCCTTCTTTTTTGTTCCCAATGATGTCTTTCTCTGGCAAAGCCTAAGCCACCGGCAAGCAATGCTGTACCTCCTAAGGAAGCAACTTGAGCTGCCTTATTAAAGGCTAGAAATTGTGCAACTTGCTGGCCTACACCAAAAGTTATCGCTAAAGCAGAAGCCAGAGTTGTTTCGTTAATATATTTGCCCAGCTTTGTCTTTTGCATTTTATCGATTACTCTATCTACTGTTGAAAGTTTTTGCTCTGTTCTTGCTCCTGCTCTGACATCTCCAATCATAATATCTAAATCAATATCAATATTTTCTAGTCCTTTTTCATGCTCGAATGAAGCTTTTAATCCTTTGGCTGTTTCTAATAAATTATTGGCATCGATAGCACCTTCTGCAAAAATATCTGGATTATCTCTTTTGATTTGTTCAAAAATTCTAAATTGACATTCTTTAAAAACAGTTTCATTTATTTTTCCACGAGCATATTCTTTAATGACAGCTACAATTTTTTCTTTAATTTTCGGATCTTCTAGTTTTTTGCCTTTTTCTCCTTCGTGCAAAATTTCATCTATATTGTCTATATTAACAAATCTATCTAAAATACCGTCATCAACTTTTTGCTGCAAACTATCGCTTAAAGCTTCATCAACAAATAAATTCTTTTTTTCTAAAATTTCTTTTTCTGCTTTTGATATTTCTTTTTGTCGATAATATTCTCTAGCAACACCATATTTTCAAGTTCTTTTGAAAAAATTACCAATTTTACCAAAAAATCCTTTTTGTCTATCTGGAGTATAGCCTAGAGACATTTTTCTATCTGCTATGTCTCTAGCAAAAACCTTGGTCATTTCTTTTGAATGGCTAATAAAAGCTGCTGTTATTTTTATTTTTTCTGGCTTGCCTGGCTTTGGTGTTGGTTCTGGTTTTGGTTTAGGTTCGTCTTCCTCTTCCTTTTTTTGCGCCTTCAAATATCTTTCTCTTTTTTTAATGTCTTTATCTAAATGGGCATAAGCTTGCAAAAATATTTTGCTTATTTTTTCATCTGTGAACAAATCTTCTTTTTCCTCTTCGGACTCCTCCTTTTTGTCACCAGTAATAATTTCTTGAGCAATCCTTTCTGTTTCTTCTTTCTTAGGGTTATTTTCTATCTCTTTATATTTTTCAAGTAGATAGCCTGTGTCTTTGTCTTCTAATTCGGCTAATTTGTCTTGGATTTCTTGTTGATTGGCTGTTAAATTTTCCTTTTCCCTGTCTTCATCTTTCATATAAAAAGTTTTCAATGCTTTAGCAAGATCTTTTGTATATAGCTGATAGGTTCTAAGAAATTTTAGCTCTTTATCTTTTTTTATTTTTTTGTCTGTTTCTTTTTTATATTCGTCTAATTCTTCCATTACTTTACTTTTTCTTTTTTCTGTCAAGGTTAGCTTAATTAACATCTCGGAATATATCTTGCCTCTATTGAGCTTTTCTTGTCTTTGTTCTTGTTCTGCTTTTATTTCTTCATCCGTCATGGCCTCTTTTTCTTTTTTGCTAGGCCCAGAAATATGTTCTTTTTTTGTCGAAATAGACATCTTACCTGATTCAGAACCAATCTCTGTTTCACCTACTTTTAAATTTTTTATAATGTTGTCTCTTATTTTTTTTTCTAGCATAATAAAAATTTAATATTAAGATTCTAAATAGCTTTTTTTAAAATTAGCTAGAGCTAAAGCTACGACCTCATTGAGATTAGAAACATTTTGTTGAAAAAATTTATGAATTTCTTCTTGATTGTTAGTATCTAATATTTTTTCTAATTCTTCTATTTTATTTTCTGGCACATATTTTAAAATAGTAGTGTTTACATAAGCTTCGACTCTTTCTTTAAGATCGCTTTTAACTTCCATGAGAGCATCTTCATCAAGCCCTTCGAAAGCATCTTTTTTGGAAACAAGTTGATCAATATATCAATCAATACCTGCTTCAACTGTCAAACTATCTAATTTTATATTATCCATGTTTTTGTTTTAAAATTTTATTAATTTTTATTTAAGAAATTGATTCAACTCACTTATTGGTATAGAAAAAGAAATTATACCTTTGTAATAAGGAGCTACCTGATAATGATTAAAATGAAAAATAATGTCTTTGCCGTCTTTACTAAAATTAAAATTCTTAAAGTTTTCATTTAAAGGACCTGCTCCTTTTTCAATTCAAGTATCATTGCCGTCATCCTTAAGCTCATTTTTGAGTCAAACTATGGCTTCTGCTGAAATATGTTTTAAATAACCATCTTTTTTAAAAATATTATTTAGTAGCACTTCTGTTTTCTGAGCTAAATTATAATTTTTAGTGAACACTTGGTGAATACTATGAGCTCCACCAAGAAAATTACTCACCACAAACTTCACACTTACAATTTCGTTGCTAACTAAATATGGTTGAAAATTAATTGCTAAACTATATTTCTGTCCGTTTACAATCTCGCTATGAAGAACATCATCCTCAAAGGCTTGGTATTTTTCCGAAATAAAGGCCTCGATGTTTTTATCTAAAAATTCTATATTAAAATAGGGGTATTCGATTTCATAAGCAAATTTTTCTAGCTCATCTTGCCTTTTTCTTGTTTCAAAGCTAATAGGGTCAATATTCAAACTAGTGATTGTTTCGGTTGGAAAATAAGTGGGAGTTTTTTTAGAAAAAGGGCTGAGGTCTTCTCAAAAGTAATAACCGATAAAAATAATCGCTAAGACAAAAATAACAAAAATAATTTTAGGAATATTTGTTTTTTTCTTACGACGCATAGCTAAAGTTTTAAATTAGTTATTAAAATGGCATCATCAAGAGTAATTCCTTCTACTTCTGCTCTAGTGCCATTTTCTATTTCGAGATTACTGCAAAAGACCTCACCTACTTTACAGCTAGCGTCAAAAATATAGTTGGCTGTTAAAGCTGGCTTGCCTGGTTCTTCAAAAACAATGCGGTTCTCTTCTTTATTTATAACAAAATTAACTCCTTTTATAAAATCAGGAGGACATTCTTCTTCTCAAAACTTTTGGCATTTTTGATTGCTTGGGCATCACAAATAGCCCGCGCCAATAAAACAGCCGTGGCTATCTTGATCGCCACCAATTAAACTATAATTTACATCATCGATCGTTGGACTTTTGACTTGCATTTGATTGCTTTGAAAAAAAAGAACTATTAAAACTACCAAAGCTAAAATTAACAAAACAATGTACCTCCAACTTTTTTGCTTTTTCATAATTTTGCTTTATTTTTAATATATACTAATTATACCAAAAATCAACTTTCTTTGCAAGCAAAAAAACAAGGCTTAAAAGCCTTGTTTTTACTGAGTTAAAATTGCTTTAATATCTTTTATGTCGTTGTCTTTTAAGCCAAAAGAATAATAAACAGCAGGAGTTCTTGAAAATCTATGTCTTTGCCCTTCTTTGGAGTATATATGAACGATTTTTGCTTTAAGATAGTTGGTGTTTTCAAATGAAGTAATAATAATGCCATCTTCAACATAGCTATAAACATCATCAACTTTTTTTATTTTAGCTGCTTCTAAGTCAGAAAATTTATCAATGATTTTTTTAACCTCTTGATCCGTAAAATATTCGTAATTATTTAGCTCATCATAAAAAATAATTTGCTCTGTTTTACCTAAAAAAGCAAAACCCTCTCCAACAATATCATACCTTAAGCTAGGCTCTTCTGGCTTCAGCTTTCTTCCCGAGATAAAAGCATCTATTTCTTCAAAAAGCAAATAATAAATGTTTTCACTGGTTGAGCTTGTTTTAATAACTTCGATGTTTTCGTCATGAGCTATTTTGTCTAATAAATAATGAAAGGTGGGGCAAGCAGCTATTTTTATTTTTTCAGAAGGATTGTTTTGGTTGTTAACATAGCCATTAACAGCTAAAAAACTTCCGAATAAAAACAATGCTAATAATAATATTTTTTTCATGATTTTTAATTCATTAGCTTTCTTAAATGGCAGAAAGAGCATTCAGCGTCATCACAATATTTATCCCAGAAATCAAGATTGATTATTTCAGCTGAAACTCTTTTAATTTCTTTTTCTAGATCCATTATTTCATTTTCTTTAATTTCAAATTCATATTTTACATGTTGTTGGTTTTCTTTTGGCTCAACAAAATCTATGACGGCACTGTCCATAATATATTTACCATTATTATAATATTTAAGCAATAGGCCATAAAAAGTTAGCTGTCGATAGTAATCTTTTTCTGCCTTTTTCGTCTCTCCTAAAACTTCATTTCTGGTCTTTGGCTTGCCGGTTTTAAAATCAATTACTTTAACATGGTTATTAGTGAAAAGCTCTACTTTATCAAGTTTGCCAGTAAGTCGAATGTTTTTTTCAAGGTTTATTCCTGTAATAGCAAATTCTGTTAGGATATTTTCATGAAAAATAGGATAATAATCATAGTAGGAAGAGAGTATTTTGACTCCTTCTTGCTCCATTTGCTCAAAATCTTTTATGCTTAGCGGAAACTTTTTTAAGTGAAGCTTGAAGCTATCAATCAGAAAATCTTTATTTGGCCTTCCTTCCTCCTTATATCTATTAAAAAAATCTCTTAAAGCAAGGTGAATGGCATCTCCTTTGATGAGTGGCTTTGATTGTATTTCTGGTAGCCTAAAAAGATTTCTATAAAAATATTTTCAAGGGCATTTAAGATAATTATTTAAAGCTGTCGCAGACAAACCGTTTTTCATAAAAATCTCTAAAATCAACTCTTTGTCTTTTAAAGTGTAAGCCTTGTCTGGCTTTTGAATAAAGTTGGCTCTTTTTTCCCTAAAATCTTTACCGATATCAGGCATTTTGATATCTTTATATTCTTCTTTTATTTCATTAATAAAAGAGCTTTCAATCAAACTCTTGCCATCTTGATCAAAATCACAGTGGGTGATAAAAAGTTGTTTTTTTGCCCTAGTCAAGCAAACATAAAAAAGGTTTCTTTCCTCTGACTCTTCCTTTGTTTGTGCCTTTAAAGATATTTCGGGAATTAATTTTAGTTTTGCTGGCACTCTTTTACCTTCTCAGCGATTGCTATTTGCTCTAATAATAAAAACATAGTCAAACTCAAGACCTTTGGCATGATGAGCTGTCATAAGTTTGACTCCGCCTAGGTCACCCAAAATTGAATCTTTATTCAAATCAATGGAATTTTCAGCAATAATTTTCAAGTAATTAATAAAATCGGCTAGTTTTAAGTTTTGATCCATGGTGGTTAATTTTTTTATCTGATCAAAAAACCCATCAACTTTATCTAGCTTGTCAATAAAATTTTCTTTTTGCAGATGTTCGTAAAGATTTATATCTTTAACTACCACATCAAACAAGCGGACAAAAAGCTCATTGCTGGCCAAAATACTTCATTTTTTTAAAAAATCTTTAAACACCAAAACCTCTTTTTTACTGTTAAGATCTATTTCAATATTTTGGTTTAAAAAATCATAACCATTTATTCTATGCTTGTTGCAATAATTGATAATTTTATAAATAGCCAGCGGATCGATATTAAAAAAGTCAATGTGCATACATTTAAACAAATATTCATCGTTGCCATAGTTATAAACTGTCTCTAATATTAAAATCAGCTTTTGTATGGTTAAGTCATTTAAAATGTTTATTTTCTTTTTAATACTAAAAGGAACTTGAAATTTTTCTAGCATATCTGAAAGCTCGTCAGAATCCTTATGATTGCGATACAAGACAGCAATATTATTTGGACTTACTTTATCAGCCATAATTTCTTTTATTTTGCTAGCCACAAAAAAAGCCTCTTGCTCTGGGTTCAACAGCGAGCTGATTTCAATGTTTTTGTTTTCAAAAGCATGCTGACTTTTAAGCTTGGTTTCGTCTTTTGGTATTAGTTCAAAAGCAGCATCTAAAATAAGTTGGCTAGAGCGATAATTTTCAACTAAAGCTATCACTACTGCCTTAGGGTAAAGATTTTTAAAATATTCGAAATTCTTCATACTGGCTCCTTGAAATCTAAAGATGGCTTGCTTGGGGTCGCCAACAATAAAAATATTAGGATTGTCATGAAAGCTAGCTAGTAGCTCTAAAACATTATTTTGACTGGTATTGGTGTCTTGATATTCGTCTACTAAAATATATTGATGTTGCTCTTGTATGATTAAAAGCAATTCTTCATTTTCTTGAAAAGTTTTTAAAACCTCAACAATCATATCAGAATAATCATAATACAAATTACTTTTTAATTCTTCTTGATAGCTTTCAAAAACATAACTCAATTCAATATTTTTTAATATCATCTTATACGAGCTTGTCAAAGTAGTTTTTATTTTGCCTGTTTTTTTATTATAATTTTCTTCGTTGTCTTCAAAATCTTTTTTGGCTTTTTCGGCCAACTCTCGAAGCTTTACAAAAGAAACACTTTCTTTTTTAAGCTCTTCTAGGGCATGCTTTATTTCTCTGATATAAAAATATTGGTTATTAAAGGTGGCTAATTCTTTTAACTTTGTTTTTTCTAAAACTTTTTTTAATAGCTGTATCTGCTTAATTTCGTCAATATTAACAAACCCAGCAATATCTTTAAAATACTCTGGATAGTCTTGAATAACTTCATTGCAAAAACCATGAAAAGTATTAATATTTACCCTATAGGCGTCATTACCAATAAAAGAAATTAATCTTTTTTTCATGGAAGCTGCTCCTGATTCTGTAAAAGTGAGCGCTAAAATATTTTCCGGTAAAATATCAACATTTTTTAATATATTAGCGATACGAAGCGTCAATATCTCTGTTTTACCTGTTCCAGGCCCTGCTACCACCATTACTGGCCCCTCAATGGCATCCACTGCTTGTTTTTGCTGAGGGTTGAGCTTTTGATATCGATTAGTAAAATCCATTTATGTTTTTTATAATATTAATCAATTATAGTATATTAAACTTTGCTCTTTTTTGCAAATATTTGACATTACTTGATTTATGCTTAAATTTTTGGTATTATAAAAATAGATTCTTAAAAAAGAGGAGGTTTTTATGAGTAATGAAATTACAATGAAAAATCCTGCTGACATACAATATTATACTTGCCCTCATTCCATTGCTACAATGTACTTTTTTGACCCAGGACATGGTCGTTTTGCCAAAGAATATCCTGTGGCAAACATAAAAAAGATTGTTTTGCCAGAATCTTTTGATGGCGAAATTTTAGCCACTCTGGAACTAGAAAGCAATTTGATAAAAATTTGCTTTTCTAATTTTGGAGCATGCAAATGTTTTTTTGACAGAATAATCACATTTCTTCCAAAAGATGTCGCTATCAAAAGAGAAAAAGAAGGCCACTTAGAAGAAATAAGTGATCTTGCCGGCTTGCTGGATTTTGTTCATTTTAAAAAGTTCAGCGAAACAGACTTCTACATGGATCTTCTAAACCAATGAGGGGCTCTGCCCCTCTTTTTTATTATCTGGCAATGGCAATGATGGCAATAATCATCCAAACAATATTTAATACTGCTGGTTGATATGCTTTTTTCTTAAAAGATATATACATAAGGCCAGCTGAACCTAAAATGTTTAGTCCTTGAAAAGAAATTGAATGCGGTGCAAGAAAACCAAAACTAACCAAAAAAAAGGCTAACAATATTAACATCATGCCAAGCCAACCAATGGTTTCGCTAATTATTTTTGTCATTGTTTTTGTTTAATATTTTATTAACCATATTGTAGCAATTAAAAAACATATTTTCAATAAAAAAGCTGTTTGCCCTCAAGCAAACAGCTTTTCTTTTTCTACTCATTGACATAAAACTCCTTTTCGGCAGTTTCTCCACCCTGTTTTACTATTACCCTATTTAATCCATGCAGAAGAAACAATTCTTCTGGAGTTCCTGAAAGTAAAGTGTTTTTACTAGTTGAAAAAAGAGTTGCACCGAGATTGTCGTTAAAATAAATATATATGCCGTATTCAGACGACGATATTCCGGTAGCAAACACTGTCATTTCCTGGTCAAAAAACACTCTTTCGGACACATCGACTTTCAATTCATTATCTGCCTGTAGAGAAACAGTGCAGCAAAGCAAAAACAAAAAACTTAAAACTATCGCTAATAAAAATTTCATTTGCTATCACTCCTTTCTTTAAATTAAGATACTAATAAAATTATATCATACTTGTTATACTATGTCAAATTAACTTTTTCTACCTTCTTTTGCTATGATTTTTCAATGATAGAGATAAAGTGGTAAACCAATTAAAATCATTGATATGCTCATAGAAGCATTTCTATGTCTCCTGGCAGTTACAAAATCTATACTTGACTCCATCTCTCTTCTATTTTTATAATCTTCAATTCATTCTTTCAAAATGGCTTTTTCTTCCTCTGAAATTTCTCATACTTCCATATCTACATCCTTAATGCCGCTTATTCTTTCAAAAGGAACTGGCGCTGGAGCATAGCCATAATACATTTTTTCTTCTTGTTCGGCCTGAGTAAAAACAAAAGCTTTTAAAGCCATATCAACAAGACGAACTCCACCGATAATTGTCAGCACTAGACCAAGTAAAGCAAAGATGTATAAATAAATTGTTTTGATTGTGTTATTCATTATTGCAATGTTTTAAAATTTTTATTATATAATTGCGCTGTGTTTTTAATTATTTTAAAAGCAAAATTACAGTTTAATAATTTGGCTTCTTTTGGGGCCATTAGTAAGATACTCAACCTTAATATCAGCTTCTTTTTCGACAAAGCGAACAAAATCTTGCGCCTCTTTGGGCATATCATTAAAATTATTAGCTTGCTGAATTTGCTCTCTGTCTCAAGTAGTTAGCTCAACATATATAGGAGTAACTTTATTTAAAAATTCTTGGCAAGGACGATAATCAACTTCCTGGCCATCAATTTGATAAGCAACACATATTTTAACAGGAATCTTAGGAAAAACACTGTCTAGATGGGTCATAGCAAGGCAATTAATATCTCCATTTTTAATGTAAAAACGAAGTGCTACTAAATCTTTGTAGATCATATCGCGAGGCCTTCCTGTGGTGGCTCCATATTCATGGCCATATTCACGAAAAAGATTTGCTTCTTTTTCTGGCATAACCGCTGGAAGCTTTCTTTTGCCAACGCTACTAGCATAAGTTCCTTTATCAACTCCTACTCTTTTTTCTATTTCTAGTGGATTGATAATGCCATAAGTTGAATTTTTAAACCCATCAAAACAAGTATTTGATGTTGTTACATCTGGGTAAACACCTCAGCGTAAATCCAAGCCAACACCTTGAGCTTTTTCAAAAATAAAGGTTATAGATTCATCTTCTCAATTGTTTTTTAAAAAATCATAAATATCTTCAATGTATTCTTTTAAAAATTCTCTTTGTTCTTTAAGGCTTTTGATAAAATCATCTTCAGAGCCAACTTCAAATTTTTCTTTAAAGTCCGCAAAACAAACTTCCATTTTGGAAAGGTCTTTGCCAAGTCCACTGACAAGACATCGATAAAGTTCATAATGATCCCTTATCTTGCTTTCGTTTCAATTAAGCAAATCCAACATTTTTAACGGAAAACGATTTAATTGATCAACATAGGCAGGACCTATGCCTCTTCCGGTTGATCCCTCACAACCATTTTTTCTATCCTTGAGTGCTTGCTCAAAAGCACGGTGAGTGTCTAAACAAAGCAAAGCATTTTCGTCAATTTTAATACTGGCAATTTTATTGTCAAAAAAATTAGTAGCTTCTTTTATTTCATAAACCAATTCTTTTGGATGAATAACCATATCTTTACCTAAAACAACTACGCTATTGGCTTTTGAAACACCCGAAGGCAAATGATGTAGCTTTATTTTTTGACCATTATCTAGCTCAACAGTATGTCCGGCATTACTTCCGCCATTATCACGAAAAAATATTTTAGCATCAGTAATTTGGTCTATTATCTTACCCTTACCTTCATCTCCCCAATTTGCCCCACAAAATGCTATCGAATTTTTGCGTATCTTCATGTTCTTTTTTTAAAAAATCTTTATTGCCTATATTATATCATATTTATTAAATAATAAAAGGGCATGTGTTGCATGCCCTAATATTAAAAATGATTAATTATTTGAACTCTACCTCTAAAACAACTTATAGCCTTGAACTAAACAATTACTAAAAGAAGATTTTATATTGCCCTTTACTAATTAGCAAAATAAAAATTTATATCTTTAGTTGTTGATAAATAATTTTTTTAACTCTTGTTCTAGTTTTTTTAAAACTACTTTGCTTTTGACATTAATTCACTATTATAAACACCTAGCACAAAGTATGGGTTAGAAGAATTTTTCATTTTTAAAATTATTCAATATGGCTGATCCAAATGAAAATGTCTTGGCTTGGGCATAACATACTTTTCGCGATCAGGAATGCCCATTGTAAGCATTATTCCTATAACGGCTTCATTTTCTACTTTAACCCCTTTATTATCCATATCAAATTTGATTTTTTCATACATTATGCCGATTTCATACAAATCAAATTTTTTATTGGCGATTTTTTGACCAATCATATCATCGTAGCTGGAATATAAATCTAAAGAAATATTTGGAGCATAAAAAGTATCGATAGGATTTATTGATCTAAAATGATCTGTGTTGTTAACAATGCTCAATACTTCGTCTGGCGTTTTCATATTATAACCGGTAGCTAATATTAATTGATCTTCTGGATCTTCCAAATCCAAGCTAATGATAAATTTGTTGTCATTTATATATTCAATTTCTTTTATATATTCATTTTGCTCACCATCATCGCTTATAAATCCCTTAACTCATTCGTTTTTAAATTTAACATCTTCTTCTAAGAATGCTGCAGCGTATTTAAGTTCTTTAAAAAAATAAGCATAGGCGATGATATCTTTGTCGCCTAAAACAATACGGAGCTTTTCAAAGCTTTTTTGAGGAAATTTTGCCTTACTTTCTATATTAATTTCATCAACCGTTTTTTGACCATAGCCACTTTTAATATAATAACTCTTTTCGTCTAAATCATTTTTAGTATATTTGCCCTCGTTAAACAATTTTGCAATTTTTAAGGCATTTTGTAACTTTTTATTATTAGGAGTGCTACTAAGAATTATTTTTTCTTTTATGATATTATCTATCAAATCATTTCAAGCTAGATTCATAGCTATACCCCAAACATAATTTCCTTTATACATGCTACCAGTTAAGCCTAGAGACAAGACATCTTCGTTTGCAATATTGATTTTGCTTAATTTTTGTTTAAAAAACATCTTGTAGCCGCCTAAAGATATTATCAAAACCAATAATGCAATTGTTACAAATATTTTTGTTTTCATATTTATAAATTTAATTATTATCTTTATTGCCCATATTATATCATATTTATTAAATAATAAAAAGGCATGTGTTGCATGCCCTAGTAGCAAACATTGTTGACTTCTCAAGCTTGATTTGTCTATAGTTTAAAAATAAAGGATGGAGAAAATATTCTCTCCATCCTTCAAAACTTTCTCTACTTGTTGTCTAAATATTCACAAGCATAATATTCTAGGCCATTTTTGTCATGCCCAGCAAAAACAAAGTCGTCAAACAAAACTGGCACAATGCTTTGCAATTTCACTAAGAGTTTTATCATGACAGCCCTGATTTCCCAATGGGCTGGCTCGGCTGTCCTCATATAAAATATATGCCTCCACTCCCTGAAATTGCAACTTATTACAATGTCAGATGTAATAGCATTTGGTAAAAATTGCCTGGCGTCATCAGTCGGCCATTTTGCCTTTCTTAACGCCCGGTAATAAGCTTCTATGTTTTCTAACATTTCTGTAGGGGTAATGATACTACCGTCAGGCATTGTTATTTTTTGTTCTGCATCTTGATGTGGCGGCAGAACAAATTCACATTGGAATCTATCTAGGTCTGGTGTCATACCACCTTTAGCATAATCAACATATCGAGTTGATTCTTGAGAAAAAGCTGCTAAACGATGCCTTACTAATTCATGCGTAAGACCACGCGAAACCTTGGAAAATTTAACCGCAAGAAACCCGTGCTCTATAACACTAAAATGCTTCCTTTTCATAATCATCTTGATAAACTTTTTAGCTGTTTCTTGCGTGATTTCTCCAGTTTCGGTTTGATAACAAGTTCTTCCTGCTCTTTCTATTGTAAGCAGACTTTCTGACAAATAGCGTTCTGGCGTAAGAATTTCGAAATCACCCTGTCCTTGATAAATCTTCATTTATACCTTACCTCCTAAATATGGTTTTAACAAATCCATGATTTCACTTTTCATTATTTCAACATCTCCTTTGGTGTTGTTCTCGGTATTTAAAATATAAAATTTTAAATACGAATATCTTTCAAGAGCATCTAAATATCCCTGCCTCACTCTATCAAGATATTCTGAATTTTGTTTTTCAAAATAATCTTTTTTGTTTCCCCTTAAATTAATTCTATCGAGAGCTGTACTAACAGAAATATCACATATAACACAAAAATCAAAAAAAGTTTCTTTAATAGCAATTTGTGTTATGGTATCAAGAGCCTTTAGTAGCGACTTGTCTCCAAAACCCTCTCCATAACCCTGGTAGGAAATAGTTGATAGCCATGACCTGTCCATGACTATCCATGTACCATCCTCTAATGCTGGCCTAATGATTGTTTCATAGGCGTAAGCTCTGTTTGCCGAAAAAAGAAACGCTTGGGCAAGCAAAGGGAGTTTTTCTTCTGACTGACCGACAATCTTTCTTATGGCATCTCCGACCACATTTTTGACCGGCTCTGCTAAAAACAAAACTTTCAAGCCTAATGATTCCAAATAGTTAACAGCGATTTGGCTTCTGGTGGATTTACCAGAACCATCCACTCCTTCAAATACAAAAAATTTTCCTCTCTCAGGCATACTCACCTCCTTTAATCTTTTTTCAAGAAATTTTTGTTTTAAAACATTGCATCATTTATTTCCAGTCAAAAATTATTTCTTGCCCCCAGTAAGCAGAAACCTCATAGAGGCGTGGCAGTTTTTTCAAAAGAATTTTTTTAGCATCATTATACAGCTTTCTTTCCAGCGATCTGTCTTCTTGGGAAGTAGTGCGTGAGTTTATGTATGTTTCGTTTCTTGTTTCAAAATCAAGCAAAGACATTTCGTACGAATATGACTGCTTTTCTCCGCAAATATGCTCTTTAGTAAGAATCGTAAATCTCGGACAAAGAAACATTACTCCGTTTTTTAAAATAACTCCTCTTAAAATATTGCCTCGTTCAACCACAAACGCTTCTGTTTCGGCTGGGTAATAATAATAAGGGAAAATCAGTTTTCTTGATGTTTCTTCTCTAAATTTAATTTTCCATCCTGGTGGTAGTTTAATTTTTTGCATACTCATGTCAATCGTAATGGTTCTGATTTTTGTTTTTTTAAGCAGCCAGAGCATAATTTTTTTAAACAACAGAGCAATATACTTCTCTCTAAATTCAAATCCTAGTTTAACAATTTCTCTTCTATGGCAGTGCTTTCCATTGTTGGTGCTAGCGGTCACAACTTTTAACGGTATGTGTGTGCCGCTCAATAACCTTTGAGTATATAACATCTTTCGATATAAAAAAGGATTTGATTCTTTAAATATTTGCCATCTTTTAGGGCTTAAACAATAAACACCTCTACTCATTTTTACCTTTCGCGCGTTTAAAGCCCGTCGGCTTTTATTTTTTCAAAGGACTTTTTATTATAAAACACTATAGCATAGTAACCAGTGTTTGTCAAAATTATTTTTCTTTAACTCTTAAATCAATTATAAACTATAAAAACCACTATTATTTCCAAAATCATAAATTTTTACTTTCTAGGCTCAAATATCATAAATAATATATACAAAAAATCACTTTCTTTAAAAGTGATTTTATTTTTTATCTTTGCTCCGCGGGTAGGACTCGAACCTACGAAATCCTCCTTAACAGGGAGGCGTTGTACCACTCAACTACCGCGGAATAAAGATAAAAATGTGCATATACTTCTTTTTTCAAACAAATACATATTACCAAAAAAATATTGAAAAATCAAGGGTAGAAATATTTAAAAGTGGATGCCAATATTTTATTGGCATCCACTCACTACTTCGATATATGGAATGAGCTCACACAAACTCTTTATTTGTATATGAGGTACATCCCTTGTGTACTGGTCTTTTTTCAAAAGAAAGTGAAATGTTTTACATTTGGGATTAGTTTCTTTAATAGTGTCAAGAAAACCTGGCACATCATCAACAAAAAAATCCAGAGTCTTGGCAAAAAATTCTAAATTTTCTTCTTTTTCTTCCAACAAAACACAATTCTTGCGTTTTGTTATTTTTTCAACCTGTTTTAAAGTATACAGCATAAACCTTTTTGTTCTGGCTGAAATAAAAACAAAATAAAAATCTTTTTCTTTAAGATACTTAAAAAATATTTTTGACCCTTTGGATCCTGGGAAAAAAATATTGAATTTTTCCATAACGATCCAGACTAAATCAAAGTATTTTTCTAAGAATTTAATTTTATTTTTTATTCTAAAAATTTTAGCAATTCTCTTGCCAAAGATAAGAACAAAAAAGAAAAAATTCATGCTGTTGACAGTGGGCCCGTCAATGTCAAGCCCGATTATTATTTTTTTCATCTTTTTTTCTCCTTTCTTCGTTTGGCAAAACTATTATTAACAAAAAGCTATGATTCTCCTTTGGCTTGAAATCAAAATCAATCAAAAGAGTCTTTTCTGATGCTGGAAAAATTACCAGCTTTTCTTCTGCTCTAACAAAACAAAAGTCTTTTTTAAAAAAACTTTCGAGTATTGATTTGCTCAATCTTAAAGCTCTAAAAGCTTTCTTTCCAGAAGAAAAAGAAAAAAACAAAAAATTATCTTGTCTTAAATAAAACTCATGTCCAGAAAAAACATGAGTAAAGGCTGTTTGAATCTTAGGAATCACTCTAAAACTATTTGTCATTTTTTTACTCCTTTTTTAATGTTCAGATTTTATTTATTATAACATATTTTATTTAATAATGCAAATAAAAAAACAACGAGCTTTAAAGCTCGTTGTTTTTAATGTTTTATTCTTGTTTTTTTGTTTTTCTTTTAACTACTCTTTTTTTTGTGGTTTTTCTGATAACTGGCTTTTTTTCTTTAACTTCTTCTGTAGCTTGTTTTCCTTTAACTGCCTTAACTATACCAAAGACAATAAAGAATACCATAGCACAAAGAATAATAACAACAGCAACTACTTTAATTTTGTCTGCAGCCGAAAGATCAAAAAAGGTTGGGTCTTCGTAATCAGTAACTGTGCCTCTTGGATTTACACTAAGGTGAGTTTCTCCTTCTTGAATCACTTGATCATCTCTAAAGATTTGGTAAAAAGCTTGATAGCTTCCAGCTTTTAAATAAGCAGGCATCCTAGCAGTAACCCATTCCGTTTTAAAAGGATCCACTTTTGGAACCCTGGTGGTTTCAATAGTGTGAAGTATTTCAGTTTTGTCGTTGTTATAAAGGGTGAGTAAAATTTTAGTTGGAGAAGATTTTACATTACCTCTGTTTTCAATCTGCATAGCAAATCTAACAACT
Source organism: uncultured Candidatus Saccharibacteria bacterium (assembly GCA_964475745.1). GTDB lineage: Bacteria > Patescibacteriota > Minisyncoccia > UBA6257 > JAKLIH01 > CAYGJE01. The sequence goes on from CAYYXO010000005.1 coordinate 29,987, forward strand.
GATGGCGGATTAAGAAAAAGAAATTTATAGTCTTCTTCTGTGTCATAAACTTTTATACCTCTGACATTATAATTTACTATCTTCATAGCAACAACATTGATGTCAACATCAATCAAGGCTCCAAAAGCTAACGCAACCTGCCCTCCTTCTGGCTCTCTTAAAGAATTTGTTAATAACTTTATGTTGCCTCTGTATCTTCCAAAGTTAGCTTGAGCTGGAACATTAATGGAGACCGTTATTGGTACTTTTGTTTCTCCTTTTGGCAAGATAAATTTGTTGCCTTTATCAATACTAAATCAACTACTAGCACCAGGAACATGAAATTCTATTTTTGCTTCCAAATCTTCCTCAGCAACAGACCTAACAATAAAAATTGTTTGTTCCATGCGAGACCCTGGAGCAAGCCCGGGATTCCTTACATATGGTGGAGAAATGCCTAAATCTGCTGAGGCATTGTGGGCTAAAGAAGAGGAAACAAACAAGCCAACAACAAAAATAAAGAATAGTTTTTTTAATGTCATAGTGTAAAGTTAAATTATTATTAAATTATATTATATTATATATTTATCAATTAGTTGATGAGCTTGTTTTACCAGTGATAGTATTGGTGCCACTATAGCTTCCGCCAGCTTGGGTCGCTGGAACTCTTAAAATTCAGTAAGTGTTTTTGCTTGGGGTTAAGTCGCCAGTTTTTGGCTTACCAACATTTATAGAAACTTCTGCTGGAGAAGTTGAAAGTGCTGTGCCAGAAGTTCAAGCTTGGCTTGCGGTCAAATTATATCTTTGTTGAGCAACAGGTATGTTGTCTCCTCCGCTAGTCATGTTATTACCAGATAAATCTTGATTAACACCAACATTACCTCTAGCAGCTAAAGCGGTTGACTTTTCATCTGAATCTCCTCCTGGAACTAGAGAGCCATAGCTAATACTTCCTGGGGTAACATTATAAGACAAAAACATACCCATATTAGTTCCTGTTGTTGCTTGGGTTAAACTACTTGAAGCTTCATTGTCGTCAGTGACTCTTACTGTGGCTAATCAATTTTCCTCAGGAAATTTAGAGTTTGTTACTGTTGGATCAGCATTATAATTTAAAGGAAAAGTGCAGGTTCAAGTGGCACTTGAATCACTAGGCCCACTACATGATTCTGCATCTTGAGAACAAGAAGGATTCCATCCTGAATTTAAACTACTATAACATTTATCTGTATCGTGATGGCCTGTAACATTACAACTTGCCGAACCGACTCCTGATCTAAAAACATTGATGTCTGCAGAAGCTATTTCATTACCACTTGTTGCATTTTGACACCCGTTATTATCTACAACAGTAAACTTAACTTTAAATCCTGTTGTTTCACCTAAAGCTGTTGTTAAAGTTAAATCTCCTGTTTCAGTTGTATTTAAAAGCTGAATAGACGAAGCTGTTACTGTTGGGGCGACATTATTGACAGTCATTTTTGAAGCAGATCCTTGTTTGTCGCTAGTTGCTTGCAAACCAAAATTATCAACTATATAAACATAGGCATCATAATCTTTATCTTGTGTTGGGGTAGGTATTTCGTATCCGCAAGTTGGGTTTGAAGCTACAGCATTAGAAGCACATCATTGCCCTCCTGAACAAGCAGCTCCTGTAAAAGCTGCTGTTTTACAAACGAAAAGTTTAACAGTTGAGCTTGTGTCTGGGTCAACTGCTGTGGCTGACCAAGTTACTGTTTGGCCAGGGTTTTTGCCTGAATCATTTGAAATGGCTGTAAAAGCTGGCACATGATTGGTATAAAATGGGCTACCGCTATTGCCACTGCCTTGACTCGAGGAAGAACATCCAGTAGAGTCGCAGGCAAAAGCATATCAATCATTAGACCAACCGTCTCCTGCTGTTGTTGTATAATTACAAGTTGATTGACTACCTGAATTAACCAAACTACCAGTACATCAAGTATTTCCTGCTCCGCCATCACAAGCAGTTCCACTAACGGCATTAGTCTTACAAACTAATATTTTCCATGTGTCTCCATTAGCATCCGTGGCTGTTGCTTTAAAAGTTACATTATTGCCAACAGTGGTAGGGTCAGTAGAATGAGAAGCTGCATCTTCATGCGGCGCAACTGTAAAACTAGGAACAACATTTTGAATTTCTACAGATGTTGTAGCTGATCCTGCTTCGACTTTTGGCTCTTTAGAAATAAAAAAATTGGCAATAAAAAATATGCCGATTGTTAATATTGCTACACTTATAAAAAATTTCTTCATATTTTTTAATTTAATATTTTAAGATAGTATTTAAGATTTGTATTAAATATATTTTAGTTAATTTTTCTAAAAAAGTCAAGTATTTATATCAAATATTCACAACAAGCTAGTGTTGTGTAATATTTGATTTATAAATAAGAGAGTCATAATATTAATATATCATGACTAATTGTTTATGTTGTAAATTTAACAATATAGCGAAGTTAGTTTGTGTAATTTACAACATACAAACACAGGTGCAAAATTTTATAAATTTTGCGGAGTATTTTAATCAAAAAAACCCTGATAAAAATCAGGGTTTTAGAAATAGCACATTGAAAAGCTAATACAGTCTCAATATGAAGAATATGATCCAAATGGATCTATAACACATTGTCAAGTTAACCAATTACATTCATACCTATTTGTCGGGGGTTGGCAATCAAGTTCACAAGAATACAAGTCTTGGTAAGAACCATTTTGATCAGTATAGCATTGGAAATACGATCAATCACATTCGTATGAAGTTGGTGGTGGGGGCTGGCAAACAGCTTCGCATTCTTCTGTGGAGCTATATGTTCCCATTGGATCAACCTCACATATTCAAGTGCTTTCATTGCAAGAATAATAAGTTGGTGCTGTAGTCGTAGTAGTGGTGGTTGTAGTGGTTGTAGTAGTCGTAGTAGTGGTGGTTGTAGTTGGAATTTCACATTCTGCTTCGCAAGAAACCAAGTCTGGGTAAGTGCCATCTTCATCTATTACACAGGTGTATGTTGATGTATCACATTTGTAAAAACTAAACCATGGTAATGATTTGTTTTTACCAATAAAATAGACTGTACTTCCAAAAGATCCACTTGGAACTGTATCTGGAACTTTAATGCCAAAATAAAATTTAACACTCTCAGCAAAACTAAGGCCAATCTCTCTTAGCAAATGATATCCACTAAAAACACCCTCATTATTTATTGGAGTCATTTCCTCAATATCGCTTGGCGGAGGTGTTATTTCAGTTAACGAACTGACAAACCTTTGGCTGGTAGCTGAAAAACTTTTTGTTTCATCCGTACTGTGCTCCCAGTCGTCTGCCGAGACATAAACATCGCTAACAGTATTTCCTCAATTAAAAACAGGTATAAAAAGAACTGGAACTGTTTCATTTTTTAATATAGTAGGATTAACATTATGGCTTGACAACGCCAAAGATCCATAATTTATATTGTAATTTACTCCTGGATCAAAAAACCCAATGTGGTTTAAAGACAGAACATCTGGTGAATTTGTTGGGGTATAAATAACATCTCTTTCCCCCCCTGTGTCAAAAATTTCAATTCAAGCTTGTCAATGCTCATTTTCCCATGGAGAGCCATCATCTGTTGGATCTAAAGTATGATAGGCCTGAAAACTACATGATATAGTGGCTGTTTTATCTTCTACACCAGAGCAATTTTCTATTAGACAGTTTAAAGGAGTGCTACTTTTATTATTATGATTAAAGCAGCTTTTATCGGTTGCCCCAGTTCTAAAGGCGCATCCTGTAGCATAAAATAATGTCTGACATCCTTGCTCGTCATAAACATCTGCCGTCACAAGATATTCATTTGTTTCAATGCTAAACATTGGAGAAACCACAACATCTTCTTGATCATTAAACAAAGCATTACTTAAAATAGGCTTGTCATTGACTTGAGAATATCTAAAACTCATACCAGAAAACGCATAAGAAATGGATGCTCCGGTTGTTTCTGTGCTATTACTTGTTCTCACTCTTAATCCCATATATTTTCCGTAAAAAGTACTAACAAAGTTTGTAGCTGATATTCTTTGTGGTTCATCTACCCAAGAATTTAAATAAACTTTGCTGTTAGTAATATCATCAGAAGCCGGTGTGTCATGTCACCCTGCAGAAAGAGAACTTGAAAAGTCTCTCAGCTGTAAAGACAAAGTCAATGTAGACATAGGGTTATTAATATACATGCCATAATGAATTGCATTAATCGAAGATCCAGAAGGAAAAGTAATAATGTCATGATTAAGTTGAAAATCAATAATATAATCAGCCAAAGATTCATCATTATCATCATCTAAAGCAAAATAATCAGCAGGATAGCCTGATCTACCATCAAAGCTACACCAGTTGCTTCCACTTGCCAAGGTATCCATATACAAGCCGTATGAAAAACATACCGGAGGATATATTTTTCCAGAAAAATCTATAAAACTACTTCATGACCAAACTGACTCTTTTAAAGCGATTAGATTAATATAATCAATTTTTAAATCAAAAACTGAGGAAACTTCGTTAGTAATGATTTTTAGCTTATACTCTCCACTAGGGCCAACATAACTTCTAGAAAAAGTTAATGATCGATGATGGTCAGCATAAGAATTACAAGTGTAACTCCCAAGAGAATATTCATAAAAAGGTCCTCCGTCTCCGAGATAAACCCAATCTGATATATCATAATTATATAAGCCATATTTAAAAGAAGCGTTGCTATTAGATGCACAAATTTTTGTACTTAGAACAAATCTATCAAACATTGTTTCAGCACCTCGAGTATTATTAAAAGTAAAAACAACTTCAATAGACTCATTGGCTCCTGTTGAAGAAATTGTGAGAGCATTACCATCATTTGGATTGACATTTGTGGTGTTTGTGCCAATTAAATCCGAAACAAATCCAGAAAAAGCTGTTCCAGAAATTATTTCAATGTCAGCTGGCTGGTAAATAGGATCAATGCCTACTTCTAGATGCGCAAAATTTCAATAATAAATTTTGGGAGATGAGCTGGTCTCAAAAGTTCTTATCAAAACTTGATCATTGCTAGTTTTAACAAAATTAGATAGAGGCGTCGAAACAACTGCTCCCGGAGAAGTTGTTCTATCTCAGAAATAACCATCATAAATTTCATAATGCCTTTCCTCAAAAGAAGTGTTGCTATAGGTTATTTTTCTAGGATTTAAGTCTCTTCAACCGCCATCTGTGCATTGAGCATCAGCTGCACTATCAACATTATCGCTTGAAACTCAATCGCATATTTGATGCCTGTAACTACCTGAACTAATTTTATCCGAAATATGAATAATGATTTTATTGGCATTATAAAGGTTAACATCATTAAAATAAGCATGGGCATTGGTGCCAGAGGAGTTACTATCAACAGCTCAATATTTATTATTATCTCCTGTTAAGGCTCTAAACCCTCCTAAATTATCAAAATCAATAGTTCTTTCTGATCCTTGTATTAAGCTATTACCGCTTGGAGTATGCCAAGATGTTAACGATCTTTTGTCTGTTTCCTCAATCCAACGAATGCTCATCATGGCATAGCTTCAATTAGCAGTAAAAGCGTTTCCGCTTGGAGATGCGATAGAAGTTCTTAATCTTAATGCCATAGAATCAGTGTTGGTGTCAACTGACATATAGGGCGAAACTTTCAAGGGAGTGTTCATCCAAGAATCAAAATAATTATAGGCTGTACCTGCTTGAGTGGTTGTGCCAGGCGCATCAGTTCACCCCCAGCCATTATTAATCCCTGAATAATCTCTAATTTGCAAATCAATAGTAGCTGGATTAAACATAATGTTTGATCTATATTTTGAAGCATAATGCACAGCAGTAACAGACATATTTTCACCAACTGTTATAGGAAAAGTAATATTGCTTGCTATGTTTGAGTCTGCTGTTCTGTCGTTGTTGTCATCTCCTGGTCAATATCCTCCAGTAGGAAAGGTGTTTGAAGAGGCTATTTCTCAAGCAGATGTTGCTGGCACTAAAGCTGCTCTTTCTTTAATATCTCTAGTATTGCTGCAATTTGTTGAAGTACCACTCCCTCAAGATATTTCACACTTAGCACTATCAACATTTACAGCTCCCAACATCATATATAAACTATCTAAATACAATATTCTGCTGTTTGTTGGGTTATTAGTTAAAAATCTAACTTTTACATCTCTATTTGTTCCGATATAATCATTAATATTAAACCCCGAAACAGTTTCGCTGTTAAAAGAATAATAATAGGCATATTCTGTCGTCGCTTTTGTAAAGTTGGTTCCCAGTTGAACTCACTGACTAGTGTCATAATTCCATAAATATACACCAACAGTAAGGTCAACATTACTAACATAAAGTTCTGGCGATATCATTATGGTATTGGCGCCATTAAATTTTTTTACATTTTTAAAGGTAAAGTCAAAATCAAGCACATTGCCTGATCCTCCGCTAGTAAAGCTCATGCGATTATTATCACTGCCGGAAACACCGGTGGTTCTGGCACCAATCAAATCACTAATAAAATTAGTGTGGCTTGAGGCGGTAGTAATATTAATGTCAGCTGGTTCATAAACAGGATCAATAGCTAATTCAACATTAAAATAATCTCAAGCATGCCAATTGCTAGAACTATTAGGGCTATAAGCTCTAACTTTAATTTGCCCAGTTGTACTATGTACAAAGTTAGACAAAGGAGTTGAAATAACTGATCCTGGAGAGCTTGCTCTAGTAGAAAAATAACCATCATAAATTTCATACCTTCTTTCAGTGTTAGAAGTATTGTTAAAGGTTGTTTTTCTTGGGTGTAAATGTCTCCATCCGCCACTACATTCTGAATCAGCGGCAAAATCAACATCTGTGCTTGAAACTCAGTCACATATCTGATGAGAAAAAGTCGCTGCTGAGTTATTAACATACTCTGATGTAGAAATGATTATTTTATTTGCTCCTCCTAAAGAATAGGTCATGACATATATTTGCTTGTTTAGTCCCCCAGTAAAAAAAGTAGACCAGTGAATATTATCTTTTCCTAAAGTTCCCTTTCAAGAGCCAGTGTTTGTTTGGCTAAGATTAGCCTCTGCTCCTGTTATTAATGCTCCGCCTTTAGCGTCAAAACGAGACACTGCCTCTGCTTTTGGCTTTTTATCAAAATTTAAAAATACTAAAAAAGATTGCATAATTGCAACAACAAGTATGGCACTAATAATCTTTCTATTTAAAATAGTGTTTTTAAAAAATTTAATCATCATATTTATTAAAAATAATATTGTTGTCAACTTCTGTTATAATATACTTTTGCCCATTCAAACTAAAAGTGTTTAGTTTGACTCTATCAAAACTTTGGCTAAAAGAGGCTCCTGTAGACATATTGTAACCATTTAGCACTTCTTCTGAATCAAAAAAGAAAAGAATGTTTTCAAAAAATCCAGTCGTTTCATTTTTTAAAGCTATCTCTCCGTTAATTTTACTAATGGAATATTTATTTTCATCTATTTTTGTTTTCAAATAAAGGTTTAAATTAAAACTACTCTCTTCCTCCTCTTCTTTACTTGGTGATAATTCTTTTAAGACAAAATATTCATTTTTTTCATCAATTTTTTCTTGCTTTATAATTTCTCCTCCTCAAGTAAACTCGATTTTATCAAAATACAAGTCATTTTTGTTTTGATATTTTATCACTAGAGTATATTCTCCTGGCATTAAATCTGGGCCTTGCTCAATAGAAATAAAATATTCATCTTTGTTTTCAAAAATTTTAATATTATTTCTAAAAGTTTTTCTGTCATGTGAAAACAAAATGGCCCCCCTAATTTTAAAATCAAGCAGTGGCTTAACCTCTCTTCTAGCAATAAGCTCTGGGCTGGCTGACTCTTGTTTTTCAAAGCGAGATGTTAAATCAATTCCCTTTTGAGGACTTGCTTTTTTCTTTTCCTCATCTTTTTCCTCTAATACTTCTTTGGCTTTAGGATCTTTATCAGCGACCTGATCTTCTTTTTCATCAATCTCTTCTTTTTTAGTCAAAACATCTTCTTGACCGCTCTCTTCATTTTTACCCTCTTCTGCTAGCTTATCAGTTTGTTCCTCTATTAAATCATTTTCTTTTTCTGCTTCCTCAACCTCTTCTTCTGTTTTTTCAGATAGAGTAGTTGTTGTCGCAACAATAGTAGTGGTTGTTGTTTCGGCCACAGTGGTAGTTGTTTCAACTATTGCTGGTTCTTCATCTTCTTGAACTCCTTTTTCTTCTCCAGATTCAACAAACAGAACTCTAACAGAAGCGATCATTCTTTGGCTGATTTTTCTTAGATTTGAAATAATCCTCCTAAAAATATTTAAAGCCGTGCCTTCGCCGATGCTTTCTTCTACAACAGCACCTTCGTTAGTACTAGACTCTGAAACTTCTGGCGACTCAGGAACTGCTGGCTCTCCTATTTCTTTAGCTGGAGATTCTTCTTGGGTAGCGGGCTCTTCTGCTGGTAGATCTTTTTCAGTGTTTTTTTCTATCAAAGCGTTCTCTTTTTCCTCTTGTTGTTCATCGCTTTCCTCATCTTTGCTTTGTTTGTCATTGACTTGTTCTTTTTTACCAATACTATCAATTTTCTCCTTTTTTTCTTCACTCAAACCTTCTTCAATATCTAAACCTTCACTTAATGATTCTTTTTCTTCTTGATCTTCAATTTCATCTTTTACTATTGTTTGCGTTGGTTGGATGTCAGACCCGCTTGTTTCAATTATGTTTTCTCTAACAGTATAATCTTCTTTAAAAACATCCACCATAATAATTTGCTCCTTAGAAACACGCAAAGAAATTATCTCGTTAAAATTGTAAAATTTTTCAAACTCAACAAAAAGATCATTGGCTATTTCTCGAACATTGGCGCCAATAATATTTTCAACAAAACTATTAACAGCCACTTCAACTCAAACGCTATCAAGATAAAATCTTTCTTCTAAATTAATTCCTTTTTTATTATAGCTGATTCTTATTTTTAACTCTTCTAGATCTTCTGTTGTATTTATATTTCCTAGACCAACATAATAATAAGATCCCAAAAGAGCATTGCTAATATTTTTATTCAAACTTATTTCCTCTAATAAAATTCATTCATTTTTATTGAATGCTTCAATAATCAATTTTGATTCACTATCTACCTTAATTTCGTTTGCCAAAGAAAGCCCAAGCTTTATATTTAATATTTCTTTTTTAGCTTGTTTTTTACCAACAAATTGACTTGAAAGCTCGTCTTGTAAAAGTTCCGGTACTGAAAAATTAGACAATATCATTGTTTTGGTTATATCAGTTTCAATGCTTTCTGATTGGCTAGCTTTTTGTGCTACATTTGCCACTAGGTTAACCAAGCTATTTCCTTTAAAGGCATTTAAAAAACTATCTCTAAACAGATTGGCTAGCTTTAATTGTCTAAAAATTGAAACTTTTTCTTCTTCCTCTTTATTTTCCTCCTCTATTTTAGCTTCTTCGCTAAACAAATCTTCTTCTATTAAAAATTCTTCTTTTATTTCACCATCAACTTCTTCTACTAAAGCCTCTTCTATTTTTTCTAGCGTGGTTGTCGTAGTTGATGTTGTGGTAGTTGCTTTTTTCTCGATAGTTGTTGTGGTTGGCAAAATTTCGTTTTCTTCTTTGGATGTCTCATCAAAGTATTCTAAGTCTTCCACTTTTTTCTCTTCTGATCTTTCTATTCTTCTGTGTTCTGTAATTTCAAAAGAATAAATGTTATCTTTCATAAAAACAAATGGAAAAGTAGAATTGCTCCTGCCAAAACTTCTGATGCTGGCGTTTTCATTATTTTTAAGAAAAAGAACTTCTCCAATATTTTCAAAATCTCCCTCTACTGTTTGAGGAAAAATTTTAATAAATCCATGTGCACTTAAAAATGTATATTGCCAAACACCAAAAAACAAAATAAATAAAAAAACGATAGTCCCAATAAAAATTACTTTGTGGGGATTAATTTTTTTAATTTTAAAAAACAAACAATCTTTGAAATCGATTATCTTTTTTATAAAAAAATTAATATTTTTGTTTTTTGTATATTTCTTTAGTTTCATACTATTTGCTTACTAAGATAATTTTAACAAAAATACAAAATAAAAACAAGAGTAAAAATTAAAAAAGACAGCTTTACTAAGCTGTCTTTTAAAGCTACTTTTATCTCTGCGCCATCATTAGTGCTATTAGATAATTAAGTAAGACAATTAAATGTTGTTGGAGTTTTTTGACATATTCGTTTCTTTCGAATTGGTTCATTTGAGCTATTGGTTTGTCAGGCATAGGCATGCCTGTTGGATCTGATTTTTCTGGCTCTTTTTTCTCTGGCTGTGGTTGGTTTTGACAGGTTATTTTGAGCTTATTAAATTCTTCCTTTGTAATAGCCATTGATTGATTAAAGGTGTTTTTACAATCTTGAGGACAATGGTCAAAATTAATTATTCTTTCTGAAAGTATAGAACAGTTTTTTGATAGATCTATTTCGTAGAGATAGTTTTCTCTTGGATGGCAAATATTATCACCACAAGTAACATTTTGTTGTTTGTTGATTATGGCATAATTAATTTTACTAGTGTCTCTATCTTCTTTTAAAAACAATCCTTGGTAGTTTAAGTCGATTGCTATAGTATCATCTTTGGCTTGTTGCTCTTTCTCTTCTTTTGGATTGTATGATTTAGTAAAACCGATTTTGTTTAAATCTTTTTCAAAAGTTGTTTTAGCTTTAAGATAAATTCTTGGCATTTCGCAACCACAGGCCAAGCAGATAATGGCTCCTTCCTCATAATGAACTAATGTCAAATCAATAAAGGAAATTTTCTTAGAGATTAGATATTGATTCATACAATATCTGTAGGCATCACCTGAAGCTCTAGCGGCACTACTATCAAGACATGCTTTAGTTCATTCATCCATTTTACAACCCTGGTATTCAGTTAGCTTGTATCAGTTTTCTACTGGGATGGTTGTTGTGGTGGTGGTTGAAGTAGTTGTTGATGTTGTAGTTGAAGTAGTTGTTGATGTTGTAGTTGATGTGCTAGTAGTGGTAGTGGTTCCTCCATTTATAACTGCCTGGCAACTTCCACTTATGCATCTTGATCCTGTTGGCATTTTCCCTTCTTGACAATTATACACTGTCATGCAAAAAAACATATTGTTACTGCAATAGCTTGTCAATTGATTCGAAAAAGTTGTTAAATAATTTTTATTTATACCTTTTATGCTTTCTTCTGTTCCTCCATTAGCACAAGAGCAACATGCTGTCTCTACCAATGTGCAATCTGTATCAATATTACAAGATTTCATTTGCGATGTTAATTGCGGAACAGTTGGTGCATACCCAGGAGGTACATAAGGAACAATTTGAACAATCTGGGCAGCCAAATTGCTTCTCAATCAATGAAGTTGGTTTGACAATGTGTTTAAAATGTCATTAAAACTATTGGCTTTAGCAATATTTGTAAAGCTAACTGCCAAAACAAAAATGACCCCTAAAATTAAATATTTTTTATTCATATTAACCTTTTATTTTTATTATATATTATTATTTATATTATACTTAAATTTTTTTAAAAAATCAACTGATAAAAAAGGACGACCCCTGGGTCGTCCTTTTATCTCTTGTAATCTTAACCTATCTTTATTGTCTACATTCTTTTGGAGGGTTTTTAAAGCCAGCACAAAAAGCAGCTTTGTAACCTTCAACTGTTCTCTCTCCTGCATATTCAATGCCATTTATTAATAAGGTTGGTGAAGATTTTGCATTATATTTTTCTGCAATTTCTTTTTCAGCTGCTAAAATATCCATGGCTTCCTCATTAAAACATTTTTCAATTTTAGTTATATCAATGTCAAGCTTTAGAGCAGGTTCTTTTCAACAATTTTCAATGTTTTCAATATTACATTGATTATTAACCTTGTTTAAATAATCTCAAAATAGCTCTTGATTATATTTATAAATACACATTTCTCGTATATTTTGTTTTATTTCTACTAGCCCTTGTAGAGAGCAAAATTCTGCATTTTCGTCAAAACAATAGTCATGATATACTTCTGGAGATGGATAATTTGAATAAGTAACATAGTGTGGTCTAACTTTGATTGGCTTGTCAAATTCTGCTAAAGTCTTTATCACTAAATCTTCTGCTTGATTTCCATAAGGACAAAAAGACATGGTAAATAATTTTATTTCTGGATCACTAGCCTTAGGAATATCTTTTAAAAGCTCTTTTTTATCTATAATAATTGCTTCTGGAAAAAGAACTTTGCCATCATTAGAGATATAGGCTATTGATTCTTGACCATCAATAGAAAATACGACTTTGGTTACTCCATACTCTTGACTGTGTGAAACTAACTTGATTTCTGCATTTGGTTCAAAGCTATGAATTTGCTCTTTAATGTATTCAATAGCAATATTAGCTGCGTTCTTTCCTGACAAAGACATCCCACCCAGATTAGAAAATCCTTTAGTAGAAATGCCGATCAAAATGATTAGCGCCAAGGCAACAAACAAAATGTTTTTATTTAAATGCTTCATGTTTTTTTACTTAATTTTATTAACTACCAAAGAATAACAAATAAAAAACAAAAATGCAAGCATAAAAACCGCCACTTTCCAAAATGGAAAGTGGCGGAAATTTTATTTTTTATTCTTTAATCTCTTCAATTTCTTCAATTTCAATACACTGCACTGGGCATTCGTCAGCAGCCATTTTATTTTTTTCATAAGATATTTCGTCAATAATTTGTTTTTTGGGCTTGGCCTTAAATGTATCATCATCCATTTCTCAGTTTTCTTCACAAATCATGGTGCAATGACCGCACCCAACACACAAATCTTGATCTTGTTTTATTTTGTATTTTTTCATGATATGTGTTATTGAAAATTATTATCAACCATTTTTTTGAAATCGTTTATACCGACACTGTCTGATTCTATTCTTTTTAAAACAGTAGTTCCTTCACAAAAATTTATTGGATTAATTCCTCTTTGAGACCCCAAAAACATTTCCAACCCCACTGATTGAGCAGCTCTTATTATATCCCAACTAAACAGCCCTTCAGGCAAAGCAAAAATATTAATTTTTTTCTGAGTAACATTTTCTAATATCTGCTTTGATTGATTAAAATCTTTTTTCAATCTTTCTTTGTGTTGATTTTCTGTTTCTCCTGACTGACGTAAAATATGACGTCCGTGTAAATCGTGAGAATGAGAGCCCACTTCTATCAACCCTGAATTTGCCATTTCTTTTAGCTGTTGATTATTAATGTGCCTGCTAGTATTGTTTAATGTTGATGTTTGTATATTTACCGTTCCTTTCATGCCATACTTTTTAAGCACTGGGTAAAATACATCATAATCAGATATATACCCATCATCTGATGTGATTATGACTGTTTTTTGGCTCAATACCGGATTACTTCTGCACAGCTTAAAAAAATCATTGACAAATATAGATTGATAACCGCTATCTTTCAAATATTTTATTTTTGAATCAAATTCATTTCAGCTGACAGAGTGAAAAGACAAAACCGGCACACTTTTAATCTCTACTGGAGTCTTCTGCTCGTTATTTATTTTTTTACATTTATGGTGATGCCTTCTAAAACATCGTAACCACAATGAGTTGATGAAGCATCTGTGTTTTTTAACTTATAGTACACTGGCAACTTTATTTCTCTTTTTGCCTCTCTCCCAAATCATCCCTCTGTAAGTCCAATAGAAGTAATGTCTTTTCAAGAAACTTCTCCTCACACATTCTTAAAGCTCCTCGTGCTCCATGTCAACATTAAAGGCTTACCTTTATATAATTCAAAATTTTCTTGACTACGAAGAGTGCTTTCTGTGTTATAATATTCTAATTGGCCGTGATTTATATTAAGCTTGTTTAAAATAGACTCTTCGCTTTCTCCTTCCGTGATTGTTATACTTTTGTTAAAGCTGTATTTAATATTAGAACATTTAAAAGGATATGATCTTAACGTAAAACTTAATGAATCACTTCTATCTGTATTTCCTGTTTTATAATCAAAAATCCACTGCTTATTATCTTTATCTCCACTAACATCAAATAAACCCTGGCCTCCTTTAATAACTTCAATATAAGGATCTCAGTTTTTAAACTTGTTTAAAACAAACTTATAAGTGCTATTTTTTTCTAAAATTATATCTCCGTCAGTCCCTGAATTATTATAAACATTTCTTCCATATAAATCATTCACAAAGAAAGGAATTTTTCCTTTATTTTCAACTAAAACTTTTGTAATAGAAGTATCTATGCCTTGTTTTTCTTTTGCTAATTCTATCATCTTTCTTACATTTTCTCCAACATAAACGACACCCCCTCTTGCCTCAAATTCTGCGAAAATAATGGCAACATCTGGAGTGGTTGATGTTAGGCCGCCGAGATATAATTCTTCAATACTTCCGCTGGATAGAGCTTTAGCAACATCTGAAGTGATTTCTGTTAGGTCGTGGAAAACTAATCCTCCAATACTTCCGCTGGCTAGAGCTTTAGCAACATCTGGAGT
>CAYYXO010000006.1:0-33710 GCA_964475745.1 uncultured Candidatus Saccharibacteria bacterium
GAAATATTTTAAAAAATATTTTAGGTGTTTTTGTTAATTTTGTTTCTTTTTGTAAGGCTTATTTAAAAATGATTTTAGTGATGCCAGATGCTATTTTTGCTAAAGGCAGCTTTGCCTCCGTTATGGTTTTGTTGATTGGTATGATCTTTAGGATTCCTATTTTTGTGCATGAGTCAGATGCAGTACCTGGCTTTGTGAATCAGTTTTTTGGAAAATTTGCTAAAGTAGTTTTTATTTCTTTTAAAAATAGTGAAAAATATTTTAATAATAAAAATATAGAATTAGTTGGCAATCCTATTGATGACAATTTGAAGCAAATTTTAAATAGCAATCATAATATTGAAGATTTAAAAAAACAAATGGGATTAGATTTGAATAGAAAGACTATTTTAGTTTTGGGCGGATCTCAAGGGGCTCAAGTGATAAATAATTTGATTTTAGATATTTTGCCAGAAGCCTTACAAAAATATCAAATTATTCATCAAGCAGGAGATAAAAATTATGAAGACATAAAAAGGCAGTCGGAAGTAGCCATAAAGGAGTTTGCTGAAGATAGGACTTGTTCTAGGTATTATTGGTTGTTACCATTTTTAAATCATTCTTTAACACCAGCTATCAATTCTTTGGGCTTTGCTTTTTTGGTAAGTGATTTAGTTATTTCAAGGGCTGGAAGCGGTGGTATTTTTGAGATAGCTGCTTTTCAAAAACCTTCAATTTTAATTCCATTGCCTTGAGCAAGCAGACACCATCAAGAAATAAATGCTTTTGAGTTTTCTAAAAACAATACAGCTATTAGCTTAGAACAAGCAAATTTAAAGTCAAATTTATTGATGGATACTATCGAGGTTATTTTAAATAGCGAAGAAAGAATTCAGAAAATGAAAGACGGTTGTCAAAAATTTGCTAAAATTGACGCTGGAGACAAAATAGCAAGAATTATGCTAAAGGAGATTATAAAAAATAATTAAAGTTTATAACTAATAAAATGAAAAAATTAAATTACAAAAAACTATCACAGTGGGAAAATATTTTGTAATTACTGGTGGTAAAAATAAACTTAATTAAGCTAATATTATGAATGAGCAAGAAAAAACAAATTGAATAATTGAAAATATTTTTAAAAATTTGTCTTTAACTGAAGCTGATGTTTTGAATAAATATCCAAAAAGAAATTTAGCAGAAGGAGCAAAGGTTACTAGGTTTGCACCAAGTCCAACAGGCTTTATTCATATTGGTGGTATTTATTCAGCTATGCTTGACGAAAGATTGGCGCATCAAACTGGAGGTGTTTTTTATTTACGAATTGAAGATACTGATAAAAGAAGGGAAGTATCTGGAGCCGTTGATATGATTGTTAAAGCTATGAATAGATTTGGTTTGAAGATTGACGAAGGGTTTGATATAAACGGTGATCAAATAGGTGAATATGGACCTTATATGCAAAGCGAGAGAAAAGATATTTATCAAGTTTTTGTTAAAAAATTATTACTTGAAGGAAAGGCCTATGTTTGCTTTGCGACACCAGAAGAATTAGAAAATATTGTTAAAAAACAAACAGAAAATAACGAGCTTATGGGTTATCGTAGAGATTGAGCTATTTGAAGAACTAAAAGCCTTGACGAAGTGATAGAAAATTTAAAACAAAATAAAAGTTTTGTAATTAGATTTAAATCAAAGGGTTGCTTTGATAATAAAGTTAAATTTAATGATCAAATAAAAGGGGAGGTTGAGCTCCCGGAAAATGAACTAGATACAGTTATTATGAAGGGAGATGGATTGCCAACATATCATTTTGCTCATGTTGTTGATGATTATTTAATGGGCACAACAGATGTTATTAGAGGCGATGAATGATTGCCATCAGTGCCAATACATTTAGAGCTTTTTAATGCTTTAGGTTTTGATATTCCTAGATTTTATCATATGTCACCCATTGAAAAAATGGAAGAAAATTCTAGGAGAAAGCTTAGCAAAAGAAAAGACCCTGAAGCTAGTGTGGAGTATTATTATCAAGAGGGTTATCCAGTGAGAGCTATCATGGAGTATTTGGTAAATTTGGCTAGCTCAAATTATGAAGATTGAAAAAAAGATAATCCCACTAAAACTTTAGAAGATTTTCAGATTGATTTTGCTAATTTAAAAACAAGTGGTTCGTTGTTTGATTTAACTAAATTGAACTTTTTTAGCAGAGAATATATTGCTTTGATGTCTGCTGATGGTGTGTATAACCATGCTTTAGGCTGATCAAAAAACTATCATGAAGTTTTGTTTGAATTGTTGTTTAAGCAAAAAGAATATGCTGAAAGAATTTTTAATATTGAAAGAGGTGAGGAGTCAAAACAAAGAAAAGATATTGCTAAATGATCGGATGTCTATAATGAAGTTTTGTATTTTTTTGATGAACTTTTTGATAGCACGGCTATTGATTTAGCATTGATTTCTAATATTGATAAAGAGGTTATAAAAAATATTGTCAATGAATTTGTAAGTTCGTTTGATATTAATGATGCAGTTGATGTTTGGTTTGGAAAAATAAAAGAGGTAGGATCAAGATATGGTTTTGCTCAAAGCATAAAAGAATACAAAAATAATCAAGAAGCTTATAAAGGCTATGTTGCTGATGTGGCTAAAATTTTTAGAGTGGCTTTAACAGGAAGAGCTCAAACTCCTGATCTATATCAGATTATGCAAGTTATGGGGTCTGACAGAGTTAAAGGTCGGCTTGATAATTTTTTAAATATTTTAAATTAAAAATATGCTGGATGTTAATGCGCTTTGAAATCAACTTGCTAATGTGTTTTTGGAAATAGTTAATTCGCTGTTTAAGGTGGTTGAAAATATTTTTGAAACAAAGATGCTTCAAAGTGTCGTGGACATTTTAAAAGGCATTGGTTATATTATGGTGGCTGTGGTAGAAATGATTTTAAGAGTGCTAAGAATGTTTATTAACTAGCTGTTAACCAAACAATCAGAATAACTCGAACAATCCGAATAAAAATATAAAATTATTGATTTTAATAAAGAATTGAAATGAAAAAAGTTTGACCCCCTGCTGGACATGAAAAGGGGAAGAGCAAGTTTAGAATTGATATTAAAATAAAAAAGAATAAAATATTTTAAAAATAAAAAATAATTATATTGATTAATGCATATAGTAAGGATAAGATAGAAACAAAAAAATGAAAAGTTGCTTATAAGGCAATATTTTAAAAATCGCTTAGAAGTGGAGTTATAAGACTTAATAGATAAAGGCTATGTCGTAAAATATATCTTGTGCGACACGGTGTATATATTTGCCCCTGCAAATGCAGGTGTTTTTATTTTTTAAAGCATTGTAATGGTAGTAAATAGCCATATTAAAAAAGAATATTAAGTAAGATATGTAAATAGGTTGTTTTAATTGCCTTTTTTGGCGTTTAAATCAGTTTTAAGGCCCCTCTTCCCTTAAAACTGTATAACAGGGGCCTTTTTTCAAAAAGCCTTAAAAGGCGCTTATTTTGGCTGTTTTTAAGGGCTTTTAAAAACAAAAAAACACCATATTAAAGGTGTTTTTCATGGTAAATAATAATAGTTTATCTTTTGTAACGGTTTAGAATGTAGTAAACATGTCTGCCGGTATTTCCTATTTGAAGTATTTTTTTGTCTTGCTCTAGAGCTTCAAGTAGCCTATAGGCAGTGCTGTGAGATACTTTTAAAAGATACTCTACTTCATCATTGGTGATGGTTTCATGTTTTAATAAAAATTCTAATATTTTGATTTTTCTTTGATCGGTTTCTCTTTGTAAATTTAAATCTTCGGTAATTGTTTTATTAAGATTTTCACATTTTTTATTTTCCAACTCTTTTTTAAGGGAACTGATTTCCCTTTTAAGTTTTTGTATTTTAAGACTTTTAATAACAATTAATAAAGCCATTAATATTATTAAAAGAAATGTAAAAATCAACAATAAAGAATCCATAAGATAGGTTTAAGTTATTTGTTTGGAACAAACGGCAATAAAGCCATAACGCGTGCTCTTTTGATAGCTGTGGCTAAAGACCTTTGGTGTTTAGCACAAGTTAAGGTTTTTCTTCTTGGTAGAATTTTGAACTGACTGGAAACAAATTTTTTAATTGTTTCTACATCTTTGTAGTCTATTTTTTCAAAACCTTTTTGACAAAAATAACATTGTTTCATATGTTGTTGTGTTTAAATTATTTAAATTAATTATCTTGCTTGGTTGATAGCATCGATATCTTTTTGGTATCTTGCTGCTATTTCCATAACGCTATCTCCATAGAAGTGTAAGCTTGGGTTTGATGTTGAACCGGCAAAGTAAATCATGGCACTGCGTCATTCTCCTTGGTATGTTTGGCTCTTTGCTCCATAGTCACTTAAGTATAAAGAAGCTGCTACAAATGCGTCTCGAATGTCTCAAGGGTTGGCAGGATTTCTTCCAGTGACAGTACTAACTCTGTTTTTATAACTCATTCAAGTGCTTGGAATAAATTGAGCTGGCCCCATGGCTCCTCCTCAACCAAATTGTTTGCCGTTTTGATACATTGGACATGACACAGGTGTGGTGTTTGGGTCCATGCCAAGCTCTCTGACAATTTCAGCAAAAAGAGGAAGGTCTCTTGTAGGATGCATAATTTTTGTATAGTGCCTGTTTGGCGGATCAGTTGGTCTATTGCAGGTGCCAACATTTTGGCCAAGATTTGATTCTTGAGTAAGGACTGCCAATACTAAAGCTGGTCTTATACCTACCCTGCTGGCTGCTCAAGTAGCAATGTCTAAAGCTTCCCCAAAGGTGACTTTTGTTTGAACACCAACAAGGTTATAGATTCTACTTCTAAGTTCGCTGGCTTTTTTTCTTTGCTCGCTTAAAATTTGTTGGTAAGTTGCTTCTCTATTTTGTGTAACTTTGAGAAGTTCTTCCTGTTCCTTTCTATTGCGAGCCAATTCTTCTTGCTGGAGTAATTGGATTTGAAGTAAGTGCTGAGTATCATCTTTTTGTGCATTTAAATTTCCTTTTTGGCTATTTAGATTTTGATGCAAACCATATAGATTGGCTAGCCTTTCTTGCATTTTGATGTCTAATATTCCTAAGGAGTTTATCTCTGTGAAATAGTCCGAAAGGTTATTATTGGCTAAAATAATTTCAGCATGACTTTTTTGTGATAATTCATAAAAGGCTTGAAGAAGTGAACCGATTTCTTTTTTTGTCGAGTTTATATTATTCAAAGTTTTATCTATAGCTGATTCAGTGTCTTGAATTTTTCCTGATAAAGAAGTTATTTGATTTTGAGCTGACTTGATTTTTAGAGAAATACTGTTAGCTTGAGTGCGGAGTCTATTTATGGCAGATTGCAAAGTGCCTTTTTCTTGAGTTGTAGTTTTTAATTCATTTTCATAAATGGCTATTTGGGCTTCGATTAAGGCTAGTTCTTGTTCTAGCTTCTTTTTTTCTTCTGCGCTAGTAGCTTTGGCCACAAAAAATCCGATAGGAGCTTCTACTTTTGTGGTGTAATGGTTGTTTATAAAAAAGATAGTAAAAACCAAAAAGACAATAAAAATATTTTTTGATAAATTAAGAAAATTTACAATTTTTTTGTGGTGTAAAAAATTTAAATATTGACCCTTGGATCATTCTTGCTGATCAGCTTGGTTTTGCTTATAAACAATATCTAAATGTTTTTGTTTGTGTGTTTGAAAGTTTTTTCAAAACATAATTAAAATTTAAAATTGTTTTAATTTTCTTTTTCTTTTGATTCTGGTTCGTCTTTAGTTTCTTCAGAAGGTTTGGTTTCTTCTTTGGCTTCTTCTGTTGTTGGTTCATCTTCAGGAGCTTTTTCTTTTTTAGGCTCATCAAAGGAAACGATTGGAGAATCTTCAGAGGTTATAACTTTGATGTTTTTGTCTAATTTCAAATCTTTTACATAGATAGTGGTGCCAAATTCTTTAAGCGCACTACAGTCAATACTAATTTCATGTGGGATATTGGAAGGCAAAGTCTCTATCTCTATCTCGTGTAATGATTTGACAAGCATGCCGCCCAATTTTTCAGATTCTTCAGTGTTGATAAAAACCAAAGGAACATCAACATTGACAGTTTCCGTTAAAGAAATAACCAAAAACTCAATGTTGTTGACTTTTTCTTTAAAAGGAGAAAAGTGAACATTTTGAATCAAAACTTTATGTTTTTCTTTTGAGTCTTTAACGCTTAAGTCAATAACTGTGTTGTCGCCTGCATTTTTGTATAATTTAAGAAAGTCTTTCTCAAAAACCATGAGGTTTTGTGGTTGAATTGATTTTCCATAGATTACTGCTGGAGCATACCCTTGTTCTCTTAATTTTGAAGTATTTTTGCCCAAGATGTCTCTTTTTTGAGCTTCTAATTTAGGTGTTTCCATGTGGATTTTCTTATTTTAGGTTTTTAATAATATATTTTTATTTTAGCATAAAATAGTCCTTTTTTCAAGCCCTTTAGCTATTAAATATTGTTTGGTGTATTTTCTGGCCAATTTCTGTGGCTTTTTCTTGTTGCCAGATATTGCGGCCAATAATAAAGCCATCAATTTCATTTTTTATGCCTTTTTTAATATATTCTACAAAGTCAGCTTCTGAGGTTAGATCCCCTCCCCTTAAAGCAATTAATAGGTTTGGTACAACACTTTTTATCTCCGCTATTTTGTCTAAACTGCCGATTTTTGATAGCTTAATTAGGTCGGCACCCAATTCTAATGAAGCTCTTAAGCTGTTTTTTATTTTAGCGACATCTTGACAAGTGCTAAAATCGTCTTCTACTGTATAGGCTCATAAAATAACACCCATTTTTTCTTGGTGAGCTTGCTCAACAATGCTAGAAAAATTTTTTATTTGTTCACTTTCAAATTTTGAACCAAAATAAATAGTATAGCCCACTGCTTTAGCGCCAAGTTTTTTAGCATAAGCAACTGAGCAAGTTTGCACGATAGTTTGCTGAGCCTTGTTTTTGTAGTCTAATTTTATTACCAAAGGAACTTGCATTCAATGGTTTTCATAAAATATTTCTGCTAAACCTTTGTTTAAAATGATGCCAGTGGCTTTGATAGTTTTAGCTAGATTGTAAATAAAAAGAGGATTTTGAGATTGATATTTAAAGTCATCAGTTGATTTACTGATGCCACGATCATAAGCTAAAATAAAACATTTATTATTTTTTAAAAAAGGTTTTATATATTTTTTTAACATAGTTTTGTTTTAGTTATTTTTAATTTATTGAAATGTTTTTTTCAGGTTTTGTTATTAAAAGCTGTGGGAGTTAAAATGTTTGTATTAGCGCCAACTTTTTCAACAACATTGGCAGCATTGGCTAAACCAAATTTTAAGCTGTATTCTATTTGTTTTGTTTTTAAATACATCATTGAAAAACCACTGGCAAAAGCGTCTCCAGCTCCGGTGTGATCTATTTCTTTGGCGTGCTTATAAATGCCACAGGAATAAATATGTTTGTTATCTGAGAGAGAAAGACCATCTCTTCCTTTTGTCATGATAAAAATTCCTTTTATATATTTGTCGATAAATTTGAATATTTTTGGCTCGTCATGATAGTCGATATTGCTCAAGATGCTGGCTTCTTCTTGATTAATAAAGAAACAATCTATATGTTTTAAAATATTTAAGTTATTTTTTAAGAATAAAAGATCTTGGATATTTGGACCGGCACATCAAATTGTTTTTGGATTTTTCTTTTTAAAACCTATTAAAGCATTTCAATTTTCTTTTTTGCCATAAAGAGAGCTTGAAAAGATAAGTCTAGTTTGGATGTCTTTTAAAAAAGAGCGTTTTATTTTTAAGTTTTTATTACAGCTGTTATGCTTGGTGATAATAGTTCTTTCTGAATTGTTGGCAAGTAAAATACAGGAAATAGGAGTAGGTTTTTTTTCATCCAGAGTAACAATATTTTCTGTTAGGTTGCGAAGGGCATTTATTTTTTTACTAATAATATCACCTAAACCATCTTTTCCAGTAATAGTAATAAATTTTGTTTTTAGTCCAAAGTTTGAAAAAGTAGTTGAAATATTCAAACCACCACCACCAGTTTTTGTTTCAAAGATGTTGCTTGAAACTTTTTCTCCCAAGGGAAAAGCAAGAGCATGGTGATTTAAAAAGTCTGACTCTTTTATAACTTTGCTTTGCTTTGATCTAATAAAGTTGTCGATAGTTGATGGTCCAATAATAAGTGCGTCAAATTTCATTATAAAAAATTAGAATTGTTTTTCATAAACATAGAATGACATTGGCATACCTCCTCCGGATCCTTGTATAGTTACTGGCATGCCAGCAAAATCAAGCATGGTATATCCAGCTGACATGATGGTGTTATTAAAGGCTACGGTTGAAAGTATCATGCCAGAAACTGGAACACTTTCACCTTCTCCACCGCCACCGCCACCTTCTCCAGACGGCCATTCGGTTATGCAGTTAACTCCAATACAAAAACCAGTATCTGATTTAACTTGACCAGTAGCTTTAGCTGAACCAGCTATTTCTAAATTGTCTGCGGTTGGTATGATGCCAATGCCTAATTTATAGCCAGGAGCAATACCAAAACTCATGGTAGTGCCAGCTATATTTAAATCTCCTAAAGTGGCGCCAGCTGAACTAAGAGCTAAAGATGTTCCGCCAGCAGAAAGAGTTGAAGTGTTATTGGTTGAGTTTACTTTAAAAAATTCTGTGCCAGTGGCATTGGTGATTTTAAATAAAGATTCGCTATCTACTAAAGGAGTTAAAGTAACGGAGCTTTGAAAAGTGGCTGAGCTGGCAACATTAAAAGCTCCGCTTAAAGATAAGTTTCCAGCTTTTGTTTGATTGCTTGAGCCAATATTTAAAGGTGCTGATAAATTTCCTGCAGGCGGATGATCTGTTGGTACTTGTCATGTTCCTTTGCTAATGAAAACAAAAGCAAAGACAGCAAGAATGGTTCACCCAGCAATAGCTGGAATCAAATAGTTTTTATTTTTCATGTTATTTTATTAAATTATTTATTAAATGATTAATTATTTTTTCTTTTTAAAATTTTGAGGATAGTTTTTTTAAGAGAAGTTTCGTCTAGCTGATGTTTTTTATAAAGCTCTTCTGTTGAGCCTGTTTCTCCAAATAAATCATTAACAGCTACAAATTCTATTGGTATGGGGTAAGTTTCAGCCAATAATTCTGAAATAGCAGAGCCAAGCCCGCCAGCTTTTTGATGATCTTCAATGATAACAAAGGCTTTGGTTTTTTTGGCATATTTTAAAATTGTTTCTCTATCTAAAGGCTTTATGGTGTGCGAGTTTATAACAACACAATTTATTTTTTCTTTTCGAATATCTTCAGCAACTTTTAAAGCTGTGTGAGTGATATTGCCATGGGTGATTAAAGTTACATCTGGCTCTGGGTGCTCAAATAAAATATTTGCCTTGCCAATTTCAAAAGGAGTATCTTCGGTAGTGATTGTTGGCGTTATACTTCGTTGTAATCTTAAATAACAAGGTTTGTTTATTTTACTTATTTCAATAGTTGCTTTTTTGGCTTCAAAATAGTCACAAGGAGAAACAATAATAATATTTGGAAGTGATCTCATAATAGCAATGTCTTCAAGACATTGATGAGTGGCTCCATCAGGGCCAGTGTCTAAGCCACTATGACCGCCAATTATTTTTACAGGAACATCGTTGTAGCAAATAGTAGTTCTTATTATTTCTCAGCTTCTTCCCGGAGAAAAAGCTGAAAAAGATAGGATAAAAGGAATTTTGCCTTCTGAGGCTAAACCACTAGCTATGCCAGCCATGTTTTGCTCAGCAATACCTACTTGAAAAAATCTATGAGGAAATCTATCTTTAAACTTATTGCCTCGCAAACTGTCTGTTAAATCAGCGCTTAAAGTACAAACATGTTCGTTTTCTTCTGCAGCAATAAGCAAACCATCTCCAAAGCCATCACGAGTGGCTTTTTTATCAACAGAATCTGAGAATATTTTTTTATTTAATTTTAAATTTGGATTTAACACATTAAAAATTTAAAAATATTTTTTAATTGCCTAAAGCTTTGGTCATTTTATCGTAGATTTCTTTAGAGATTACTTTGCTATGTCATTCTGGTTTGTTTTCAATAAAAGGAATGCCTTTTCCTGAAATAGTGTTACAAATAATTACTGTTGGCTCATCATGAATAAATTTTGCTTGGTTTAAAGCATTGGAAATTTCTTTTATGTTGTGGCCATTAACTTCCAAAACTTTTCAATTGAAGCTTTCGTATTTCTTTTTTAAAGAGTCAATGGGCATTGTTTTTTCGGTATGGCCGTCTATTTGTATTTGGTTTCTGTCTATTAAGCAAGTTAGATTGTCTATTTTGTGCTTTGCGGCAAACATAACTGCTTCTCAGACACTTCCTTCTTGCTGTTCACCATCACCCATTAAGCAATAAACTTGATAGGAATTTTTGTTGAGCTTTGAGGCAAGAGCCATACCAATAGCTTGTGATAGGCCTTCGCCAACAGGACCAGAAGCTGTTTCTATGCCAGGCGTTTTTTTATTGGGATGCCCTTGAAAGATTGATTCAAATTGTCTAAATGATTGGTGTAATTTTTCTTTATTAAAATAACTAGCTTCTGCTAAAACAGAATACACTAAAGGAGCATAATGTCCGTTAGAGATAACTACACGGTCCCTATTTTCTCAAGCTGGTTTTTTAGGATTATATTTTAAAATATCGTTAAAATAAAGGGCAACATATTGTTCAACACCACTTAAAGGACCGGCAATATGTCCTGATTTGGACTGATAAACAAGATCAATAATTGACTGACGAATAGTTTTACAAAGATGTTGCATTTCTGTTGAAGTTAATTTTTTAGAAGAGTGCTTCATTAATAAAAAATTATGTTTTATTAGGTATAGTTTAAATTATTTTATAAAAAAAAGCAAGGGTTATATAATAAAAAAACCGATTTAAATAAATCGGCGTAATGGTGGGCCCAGCCACTGAAACTCTATCATCTTTTATAGAGCCAAATGCGTGGACTGGGCCCATGTAAAATTAACGATATCTCTAAGATACTATTATTATATTACCATATTTTCATAATTTGTCAAATATAAAAAGAATTGCAAATTTTTAAAATAAATGATATTCTATGGATGTATTTATTTGGACATTAAAAAAGAGTTAGCATCTCTTTAAAAATGCTAGAAAGGAGAAGGTAATGTTTCGATTACCAATGATCAAACCTTTAAAATGAGTTTTTTGTTTTCGAATATATTTCATGCATGGTTAGCCAGACAATATGTCTGGCACCACTGTTTTCTCTTTTGCTCATAAAGCTCAGGTGGTGAGTATTTTTACTACCTGGGCTTTTTTATTTAAACAAAAAAGAGCAACAAAGGTTGCTCTTTTTGTGTGTTAAAATAGTTATTTTAATGTTACTTGTGCGCCAGCTTCTTCTAATTGTTTTTTAAGAGCTTCAGCGTCAGCAACAGCAATGTTTTCTTTGATGGCTTTTGGTGCTGCATCAACAATGTCTTTAGCTTCTTTTAAGCCAAGTCCGGTAACATCTCTAACAACTTTGATAACTTGAATTTTTGATTCACCTGGTGATTCTAAGATAACAGAAACAGTTGATTTTTCTTCAGCTGCATCTCCGTCTCCTGCTACAGCAACACCAGCAGTAGGTGTGGCAGAAACATTAAATTTCTCTTCAAGTGCTTTTACTAGTTCAACTGTTTCAATAACAGTTAATTCTTCGATTTTTTTGATTATTTCTTCCAATTTTGGAGAAAGTGTTTTTTCGTTTTCCATGGTAGTTTTTTAAGATTATTAATTATTTTTCTATTTTGGATATTTGATCTAAAGCAACTGCTAATTGGCTGATAGGATATTTCATGGCTCATACCAATCGAGTGTATAGATCATCAGTTGATTTAATAGAAGTAAACAATGATAAGGTTTTTTCATCAATGGGAGCTTGGTTGTAAATGCCGCCCAATATTTGAAATTTATCTTTGTTTTTTTTCTTGAAATCACTTACAAAAGCAAGTGAGGTAAAAAAGTTTTCATCACAAAATATTAAAGCAATTTGGCCTTTGTGGCTTTTTTTGAGATTAACATTTTGAATGTCTGCTTCTTTAATGGCAATATCTGCAAGGGTTTTTTTGACTAAAGTCATTTTAGCATTGGTGTTGAAAAGATTGTTTCTAAGAATAGAAACATCCTTTGTTTTGATTTGAGAAAAAGTAACAAAGAAAATAAACTTGGATTTTTCAACTAATGCCTTAATACCGTCAATCTTCCCTCTTTTTTGTTCTCTAGTAAGCATATATTTTAGTTTAAGAATAAATAAAAAATCTGTTGAAAATGGAACTCCCTCAACAGATTTTAATATATGAATTAAATTGTCGACCCCTTGTTAGGACTTATTTGAATGCCTATTGTCTTGGGAGTTTTACAGTATTATATTAGCAAAAAAAGAGAGATATGTCAATGATTGGAAGAAAAGAAAAAAGGACAGGTCGGCCTGTCCTTTTTGTGGGCGTACTATGGTGTTGTCAAAAGTAAGACAACGTCATAATTTTTCAGGAAGGAATCTTCTGGGATTGGTATTTCTTTTGGCCCAGTCCAAAATTTTTTGTCTGTTTCATGCTCAAGCACGATTTTCTGCATTTCGTGCTTGACTCGAGGTTCTAAATAAAGCAAAAGCATCATGGTCTGATACTTTTCGTATATGCCTCCCCTGGGAAGACATATGACAGTTCCGGTAAAAATGACATTTTTTCTATGTAGATCCAAGATATTTTTTATATCTGGAGGTTCCAAATATAAAAGGTCAACTTGTGTTTTAATTGATGTAGGAAGTAATTTGAATTTTTGCAACATGACAAAGTTTGGCTTTGCAAGGAGTTCTTGTCCGTTATTGAGAACAACAATTTCTCCTGAATAATTTGGGATAGAGAAAGATACAACCAAAAAAACGATGGTGAAAGTAATAATGAGAAGTGCCTTCCCATCTTGTTGGCCCCCGCAGCCAATCCAAAAAACCATGCTACAAACTCCGAAAAGCATTAAAAGAAGCACAATTTTCACTGGAAGATCATGAGGATTTAGCCACATAAAAAACACACCAACACATAAAACAACGAGACATATGACCCAGAGATTAAAAAGAATTTTAAAAAAACTTTTTAACTTTTTCATTTTTACATACCCTCTTTCTTTTTTAATTTTTGAAGTAACTAGTAAAATATTACCATAAATATATACTTTTGTCAAACGCCCTCGGTTTTGACCGAGGGCGTTTGTTGGGGATAGCTACAGAGATTTGACTTGTTTTGCTATATTTAATTCTTCATTTGTTTTGATGGCGAGTATTGGAATGTCTTTTGCTATAGTGAGGTTTTTAGTGATGGTGTTTCTGGTTATTTCAAAGCCACTGCCAATTGACCCAGTAAAGCAAATGGCGTCAACTTTGTTTAAAATGCCAAAGTAACTAGCAATGGTTTTGCGTATTTGATAGCAAAACATATTAAAAGCTAAGGTGCATTTTTCCTCTTTCTTTTTTACACCGTCTAGTAGATCCAAATAGTTTTTGGTGTTGGCAATGCCAAAAATACCAGATTGATTGTTCAAAATATTATTTAATTCATCAGCTGAATAATTGTATTTTTTCATAAGATATATTAAAACACCAGGATCAATATCGCCTGACCTTGTAGACATCATTATGCCGCCTAGTGGTGTAAAGCCAAGAGAAATATCAATGGCCTTGCCTTTTGAGATGGCACTTACAGAGCAGCCTCCTCCTAGATGGCAAATAATTAGATTACAGCTTTGTTCTTTCTTTTTTAAAAGTTTGCTGGCTTCGCTTGTTATATACTGATGAGAGATTCCATGAAAGCCATAGCGTCTTATATTTTTAGAAAAATATTTTATAGGAATAGCGAAATGTTTGGCTTCTTCGTTAATGGTAGAAAAAAACCCAGTGTCAAAAACAGCAATATTTTTTATTTTTGGTTGGGTGTGAAGGGCTAACTTTATAAAGGAAAGATTGTAAGGGTTGTGGAGCGGAGCTAAATCGTTGTATTTTTCTAAATTTTTGATGTTTGTTTTAGTGATGATGGTTGGATTGATAAATTCATCACCACCATGAACCACTCTATGTCCAAAAGATTTTATGTTGCCAAAGGAATTGGCTTTTTCAATAATTTTGCTGAACAAAGCTTCTTGGAGAATTTCTCGCTCCCTACCCTTTTCTTCGATATCAAAAGTTTCTGTGTCTAAAAGATCTAAAGTTTTATAATCAAATATTTTGTATTTTAATGAAGTTGAGCCAGCATTAAAAATTACCAATACATTTTTGGTTGTCATTTTATTGATGTTTTATTAATTTAATATAATAATTGTTAGGTTTAAAATGGATGCAAAAGATATTCAAATTAAGTAAGGTAAAATCAAATAGCCAGCAAGTTTGTTTACTTTAAAGAAGTGATAAGCCATTAATGTTATAAAAACAATTAGGATAAGAATAACAATAAAGGCCCAAGTTGGATTTTTTAGAAAGAAAAACATAAATGACCAAAGAAAATTAAAGATAAGTTGATTGAAATAAAGTTTTAAATGAAATTTTTTGAAATCTTTACTTGTTCAAATTAGGTAAAAGGCATAAGCCATAAAGATAAACAAAATAGTTCAGACAGGTGAAAAAATTCAATTTGGTGGGTTGAAAAAAGGCTTAGTGAGGTCTTTATATCAATTGTCAATGGCTGGCGTAGTGGCTAGTGAACCAAGAAATGCAATTAAAAAAGTAAAAGCAAAAGAGACAAAAATTTTAAAGATTTTTTTAGCAGTCATTTTTTTAAATTAAAAATTATTTAAAAAGTATTATCTTCATCATCTTCTTCTAGGATGGGCTCGTCATATTCTTTTAGAGGCTCATGGTCTAAAACAAAGGAAGTATAATCGATACCTTCTTCGGCTTCTTGATTATTTGAATAAGATGTTTTTTCAAGATTTCTAAAGGTGGCACAACTACTTTCAAAATATAGTTTTACTTGGCCAGTTGGGCCGTTACGATGCTTGGCAATATCAATAGTAGCGATATTTTCGTTTTCAGGGGTTTGTTTTCAACGGTCCTCTCTGAAAACAAGAATAACTACATCTGCATCTTGCTCGATAGATCCTGTCTCACGTAAATCAGATAGTTTTGGAATTGGTGGGGTTCTTTGTTCAACACCACGAGAAAGCTGTGATAAAACTAAAACAGGAACATTTAATTCACGAGCAATAATTTTCATGGTTTTTGATATTTCGCTGTATTGTTGAACAGGATTGTTATAACTTGAAGAAACGCCAATTAATTGTAAGTAATCAATAATGATAAGATCTAATCCTGTTTCAGCCATTAATCTTCTGGCCCTAGTTCTTATTTGCAAAGCAGTTAAGCCAGGAGTGTCGTCAATAAAAATAGGAGCTTCTGAGAGTCGTGAAAAAGCATCATGAAGCAAAGTAAAATCATTTACATCTCCTTTTGTTGATAATCTGCCATTGCGAATATTATATAAGTTGACGTTTGCTTCAGAAGAAATTAAACGGTCAACTAGCTGTTCAGAAGACATTTCCAAGCTAAATAAAGCTACTTTATTGCCAGCTAAAGCAGACTTTCTGGCAATATCAAGAGCAAGAGATGTTTTACCAACAGAAGGTCTTGCACCTAAAACAATCATGTCTGATTTTTGTAAACCACCCAAAAGATTGTCAAGATCAACAAAGCCAGTAGTAATACCTCTTAGTTTGCCTCTGTTTTTTTGCAGCATGTCAA
Source organism: uncultured Candidatus Saccharibacteria bacterium (assembly GCA_964475745.1). GTDB lineage: Bacteria > Patescibacteriota > Minisyncoccia > UBA6257 > JAKLIH01 > CAYGJE01. The sequence goes on from CAYYXO010000006.1 coordinate 15,813, forward strand.
TTCTTTCAAAGGCATCGGTTAGTCCTGTTTTAATATCAACAAAATTTTTGTCTACTTTTTTCTTAGCTATTTGAAATATTTTTTGCTCAGCTTCGTTTAAAACCATGTCTATATCGTCGTCTTCATTTAAGCCAAGACGCCCTATCTCATAGGAAGCGGCTATTAAATCTCTCAAAATTCTTTTACGGTGAATAATTTGAGCGTATTCTTCACAATTATAGGTGCTAGGAACTTTATTTAAAATATTGGCTAGAGTACTAGCGCCACCGACATCATTTAATAGAGATTTTTCTTTGAGGCGGTTACTGACTGTCATAATATCAATGGGCTTGTTGTTTTGAAAAAGCTCAAGAATTGTTTCATAGATAACTCTATTTTCATAACGATAAAAATCATCTGACGATAAAATGTCAGCAACTTTAATAATAACATTTTTGTTTATCATTAAAGACCCTAAGATTGATTCTTCAAGCTCTATGCTTTGAGGTGGTAACTTCCCTTCACTTTCAAGTGTTTTAAAAATTTGAGAAGAGTCTTGTTGATATGATTTGTTGTAATATTTTTGATTTTTCATTATGATTGTTTAGCAACAGTGTAAAAGTTTTTGTAATCATTTATTTGAAAGCCTGCTTTTGAGATAATGTCCCTTAGTTCATCTGCTTTAGCAAATTTTTTGTATTTTTTGTATAGATTGCGCTTTCAAGCTAAACATTTTATTTTAAGAGGTATTTTTCTGTCTGGCTGGGTAATTAAATTTAAACCTAGAATTTGATCAAAGCTTTTAAAAGTTTTTAGGATAATACTTGGTTCAAATTGGTAGAGGTTTTTGTTGATTTCGTTTACAAGGTTTCAGAGAGTTTCCAGTGACTTAGGAGTGTTTAAATCGTTGTTTAGCTGTTCAAAAAATGTTTGTTGATATGATTGTACTGTAAGAGTGTTGCTTTTTTTGATGCAAAAAAGATTTTTTTTGAAAAGTTTTAATTTTTTGAGAGATTTAATTTTATTGATAAATTCATAGAGATTTAAAAGAGCGTTTTGGCTTGAAGAAAGAGCTTCAGTAGAAAAATCAGTGGTTTTTCTGTAGTAGGTGTTTAAAACAAAATATCTAAAAGCTAATGGATAAAAGCCTTGTTCAATTAATTCAATTAATCTTGAAAAATTGCCAGATGATTTAGACATTTTCTCAGAATCTTTTAAGAGAAAACCAATGTGCATTCAATATTTTGATAATTTGGTATTGTTGACTGCTAAAGATTGAGCAATTTCATTAGGATGGTGTACGGGAATATGGTCAGCTCCACCACAATGAATATCAAAATAGTTTCCTAGATATTTGGTAGCAATAGCAACACACTCAGTGTGCCAGCCTGGAAAGCCAATTCCTCAAGGAGATTTTCATTCCATTTGACGTTTTTCAGTTGGTGAAGAAAATTTTCAAACAGCAAAATCAGCGGGATTTCTTTTTTCGCCAATATTTGTTATTCTTTCATCAGCTTTTAAATTTTCTTTGGTCTGATTAAAAAGAGTTTTGTATTCTGGAATTTTAGAGGTATCAAGATAGAGGCCATCACTTGTTTTGTAAGTGTAGCCTTTTTCTTCTAGTTTTTTGATAAGATTTATTTGCTCTTGAATATGGCCGGTGACAGTTGCTGTTATGCTTGGCTTTAAGATGTTAAGCTTTTTAAGATTTCAAAAAAAATCTTTGGTATAGAAGTGGGCAATCTGGCTAGCCGTTTTGTTTTCTTTTTTTGCTTGTTTTTCAATTTTGTCATCTCCAGTATCACTGTCTGATGTTAGATGGCCAACATCAGTAATATTCATGACATGTTCAACTAAATAGCCATTGAAGATAAAATTTCTTTTTAAAATATCTTCAAAGATGTAGGTTCGTAAGTGGCCAATGTGAGTAAAGCCATAAACAGTTGGTCCGCAAGTATAAAGACCAACAACAAAAGGTTTGTTTACTGGTTGAAAATCTTCAAGCGAACTATTTAAAGAGTTATATATTTTTATTTGATTCATTTAGATAAGTTTATTCTTTTTAAGAAAAAGATAAATAATGAAGGAGGGAACTAAAGAAAGAAGGAAGACAATATATGAGTCAAAGGGTCTGCCAACAAAAGGCAAATAATTAGTGTTTGTTTGATACCAACTGATAATTAATAAGGTTGGCCAAGCAATAAAAGAAATAATAGTAAAGACTCTAGTAAGAGAGTTGGTGTTGTTGTTTATTAAGGTATAAAAAGTTTCTTCTACGGTGTCGATAAAATCATTGTGATGCTCGATGTTGTTCCAGATTCTATTAGCATCGTTGATTAGATCGAGTAAGTATGGCTTTGAGTTGTTGCCTCAAAATTGCTCACCTTTGTAATCTAAGCCAACAAGAGAATTTTGTAAGGTAAGAAAAATTCTACGATAGGCTAAAATATCTCTTTTAACAGAGAGAATGTTGTAGATTATTTTTTTGTTGTTTTTTGAAGGCTTCATTTTAAAGATTGATTCTTCAATGGTAACAGTTTTTTCTTCTATATGCCTTAGTTGTCTTCTGGAAAATTCTAAAAGAGATTGTACAATGTGGTAGAAAGTTTCAAAAGTTGATTGGCCAATCAACTTTTCTTTTTCTTCTTTATTGCAAATTTCACAATTTTCTATGAATTCATTTAAAGGAACGAGTAAGTCACAATATTTAATGGTGATGATATAGTTTTTAAAAACAATGATATCAAGCTCAACTGGTTGAGATGTTTTCGTTTCTTCGTTTCAAATAGGAAAATAAAGAACAGCATAGAAAAATTCTTTGTAAAATTCCATTTTGTTTCTGTTGGAAGGTATTTTGATTTGATCAATGACAGCTTGCGGTATTTTTAATTCATTTTGAAGAATATCCAATTCTTCATGGCTTGGAGAGGTTAGATCAATCCAGGCAACTTTGTTACTTAAAATCTCTTTCATAATAAAGTTTGTTATTAGTTATGCTTTTATTAATAGATATTTTAGCAACTTTTTATTTTTTTGTCAAAGAAAGTTATACCTAGTTTTTACTATGTTTTTCAACAACCCCGCCTAGATGATAGACGGGGTTGTTTTTGGTTATTTTATTGATAAAATTTGTACTTTTGCCTTAATTTGACGATGGCCAATTTTTTTGTGATAACGGGTTTTATTTTTGTATTTTCTGATAGTTAGTTTTTTACCCTTTTTGATTTCTAGTATTTTGGCTTTAACTTCTGCTTTTTCTGCTATAGGGTTTCCTAAATTGATTTTGTCGTCATTATAGGTGAGCAAAACATTATCAAAAATAATTTCGTCATTTTCTTTGGCGTCTTTTATTTTTTCAATGGAGAGAACATCGTCTTTTGAGACTAAATATTGTTTTCCACCAGTTTTTATTACAGCTTTCATAAAATTATCTTTAGTAGTTTATTACACTTTATATTAACATATTTTTAATCAAAAAGCAAGTTTTAGAGGTTGTGAAAGAATAGTTGCATGGCTAGGATTAGGTATAAAAAGCAAACTACAGTAGTGCCATAATTTACAAATAAAAAGAGCTTTTCTGATAGTTTTTTGACAGTTTTTGATAGATAGATGTTTAAACCAAGAAGCATTCAGGCTCCAAAAATGAGAAAAATCAAATTTATTCTGGTGCCTAGATAATCGCCAAAATTGTTTACATAATGCAAAACTAGAGGCATTTGGCTGGTATTTTTAAAAAAAATAATCAAAAGCAAAAGAGTGCCTAAAGAAAGCAAAATTAAGGATATTAAATTGTTTGTTTTTTCATTGTTTTTCATGATAGGAGTTTATATTTTGTAGCCCTACGGGGAATCGAACCCCGATTTTAAGATTGAGAATCTTATGTCCTAACCGTTAGACGATAGGGCCTTTTAATTCCCTGTTTAAAGGAGTTTTTGCTTTTATATTTTAGCATATTTTAAATAAAAATCAATTATTCGAACTTTTTTATTTGATGGCCATTAAAGAAGCTGCTAAAAGACATCGGGTTTTTACCGCTTGGCTGAACTTCTGAAAGTTCTAGAAAACTATCAAAAGTTTTGATAAAAAATCTTTTTTCATAGTTGACGATATGGCTGGCTGAAACAGTGCTGTAGTTTTTGTAAAGTTCGTTGTAGAGTTGATTTTCTAAGATGGGTTTTACTTTTAATATTTTTAAAAGAAAGGTTTTTTCATTTTTTTTGAAAGTAGTAAAAACACCTGGTTCAAAGCTTAGAGCTCTAATAAAATTGTAAACTTTGGTAACAGTGTCGTTTCAATTAATTTGGCAATTTTCAAAAACAAATTTATTTGTGTAAGTGGCCAAGCTTTCTTCTTGAGGCTTTATGAAGGTTTCTTGGTTTAAATATTTCGGTAGAAGATTGAGGGTGAGCTTTGACCCAAGGCAAGCTAATTTTTTTGATAAAGAAAGATAGTCATCTTCTATTTCTAAAGAGGCACTCATTTGACCAATAATAGGTCCGTGGTCCATATGTTCATCAAGAATAAACAAGCTGGTACCAGTTTCAATTTCATTGTTTAGTATGGCTGATTGTATGGGAGATGGTCCACGATATTTTGGCAAAAGCGAAGGATGGATATTGGTTAGGCCGTTTTTGAATAATTTTAAAACATTTTTAGGAATAATTTTACCAAAAGAAGCCACCACACCTACTTGGCAATCACTTTTTTTTAATTCATTTAAAAAGTTTTCACTTAGAAGATGGTCGCTGTAAATGATTTTTAAATTTTTTTGTCTGGCAAAAGTTTCTACGGGATTGGCTTTTTTTATTTGTTGTCTACCAAAGGTTTTTGGAGAAAAAGTTACTACAACTTTTGGCAAAAAGTTATGCTTTGCTAAATCTTCAAGAACCATTAAAGAAAAAAGCGTATTACCTCAAAAGCTATAGTTCATTTTCATTGAGTTTATTTTTTTGATAGATATTTACTGCTTTGTCGACAAACAAAACACCGTTTAAATGATCTAGCTCATGTTGAACTATTCTAGCTAAAATATCATTAAATTTATAGCGAACTTTTTTGCCATCAATATTTTTTGCTTCAAGAATAATTTTTTCAGGCCTTGAAACAACACCAAAAGTATCTTTTACGCTCAAGCAGGCTTCTTCCATTTCGCATTCTTTTCTTGAAGTTTTGATGATTCTAGGGTTTATTAAAGCATAGCGTCTTATTTGATCAACATCAGTAAAAACAATAATTTGAAAAGGAAAGCCAACTTGATTGGCTGATAATCCTACCCCCTTTTCTTCTATCATTAGCTCAAACATTTGATTAATAAAATCTTTTATTTCAGCTGTTAATTTTTCAACTGGTTGAGCTTTACCTCTTAAAATTTTGTCATTTACATCAGTGATAATTTTCATATTAAATTAATAGTGGTGTTGATTTAAAAATTATGATGGTGTTTTCCGGGTCTTTTCAGTCTTCATTGTTTAAGCCAGCATGTTCAGCTAGTTTTTCCATGATGGTTGAAGGGTCAAAAATTTCACTTCAAACTTTTGGCAAAAAACAATAAGAATTATCTTTGTCATGATTTATGATAATGCCTGGTCTTTGGATAATAAGTTTGTCGAAAAAACGTTCTGTATCAAATTGATTTACTTGTTCGAAATCTTCAATAATTCAAACTCTTAGATGATATTCATTTTGCTTTAATTTTTCTAAAGCTTCTTCATCAAGACTTGCTAAGGTATGAAAAACAACAAAACTAATATTTTCTAATAAGTTGGTCCCTGCTTTTAAGTTGCCCAAAGAACTGATAGTTTCTTTATCAGTGCCTATTTCAATAAAAACACCTTTTTGAGATTGAAAAAAACGATTTTCAAAAAAATCTGCGTCAATAGTAAGCATTTCTTTGCTATTTAAAAAAAGATCAGCTGCCCTTTTGGCAATAGTTTTTATTTGTTTTTCGGTAAATTGATCGATCATGATGTGTTTTTAAAAAGTTTTTAGGCAAAAATTGTCTAAAAGAAGTTTTTGGTTTAAGTTGTAGTTGTCTAAATAGTAAAGTAGTTTTAAAGTGTTTTTAAGAAGAGTTTTTTGTTGTTTAAGCGAGAGATTGCTTGCTTGGTTTTCGTTTAAAATTGTTTCAGCTAAGTTTTTTTCTACTAGAGCTAGCCAGTCATTGATAACTGTTTTTAATTGAGTTTGGTTAATTTTTTTAGTTTTAGTTTTTTCGTTTTTTTCAGGAGATGATTCAATTTTTTTAATTAACTCGTCTAAAACAGCAACTTGTTTTGAAAAATTTCTTTGATGAATTTTTAAAAAATATTTTTGATTTTCTTTGGTTTGGATTAAGAAATCCTTTTGAGTAATTAATTTAATGGCATGGCCGGTTTGATTTAATGAAAGTAAGGCAGCTTCTGCGGCTTGTTCTTTTGTAGTAGAATAATTTTTGACTAAAAAATCTATTAAGACATCTGTTTTTGGCTTGATAAATCTTATGGGCAGCAGTCTTGATTTGATGGTTTTTAAAAATCTTTGAGGCATAGAAGAAACTAAAATAATTAAAAATTGACTTTTAGGTTCTTCGAGTGATTTTAATAAAGCTGATTGTGCTTCGTAGTTTAATTTTTCAGCTTTGTTTATGATAAGAATTTTTTTATGACTAAAAAGAGGTTTAAGCATTAAAAAGCTTTCTGCCTCAACAATTTCATTTTTAGAAATAATATTATCTTTATTAGAGATTACCATTAAGTCAGGATGTCATGAGTCGTTGAAGTATTTGCAGTTTTGGCAAGAGTTGCAACCGCCTCATTTTTGATTAACACACAAAATACTTCTAGAAAAATGTATGGCGGTGGTCATTTTACCAAGATTGCTTGGTCCTCAAAAAAGCAAACTTTGTGATAGGTTGGTGTTATGAAGTAATTTTTTTTGTAAAAAATTTTCAATATTTTTGCTTACCAAAATAGACATAGCTTTTTTTAATGGTTATTTATAGCTCATCAAGCTTCTCTTATAAGTGTCTAAATTATCAAGAATGACACCTGTTCCTTTGGCAACACAAAAAAGAGCATCTTCAGCAACATAAACAGGAACTCCAGTGGCTCTAGTAATTAAAACATCTAAATTTTTTAACATCCCGCTGCCTCCTGTTAAAAACATCCCTCTTTGCATGATGTCAGCAACTAATTCAGGAGGTGTTTCAGATAAAACATTTTTAATAGCTTGAATTATTTCTTTTAAGACATTGGTTAAAGATTCAGCTATTTCATTTGAATTAATTTTTAAATTTTTTGGCAAACCTTCGGAAAGATCTCCGCCAGTAATTTCTATTTCTTCTTTTTCTTTTACTGTTATAGCAGTACCAATGTTTATTTTGATGTTTTCTGCGGTTCTTTCGCCAATAGCAATGTTATATTTTTTACGGATATAATCAATAATGGCTCCATCCATTTTGTTACCAGCAACTCGAATGGAAGCCCAGGTAACAATACCTCCTAGCGAAATAACAGCTATTTCTGCTGTTCCTCCTCCAATGTTAACAACCATGTTGCCAGAAGCTTCATTAATGGGAATATTAGCTCCTAAAGCAGCCAAGATAGGTTCTTTAACAACAAAAACATCTTTTGCACCTGCTTCTCTGGCAGCATCAAGAATAGCCCTTCTTTCTGTTGAGGTAACTCCACAAGGAGCTGAAATAATAATATCTGGTTTGGCAAAACGCATATTTCCTAAAGCTTTATTAATAAAATAATGTAATAAGGCTTTAGTTATTTTATAGTCAGCAATAACGCCATCTTTTAATGGTCGGTATGTTTTGATAAGCTCTGGAGTTCTTCCGACCATTAACTTGGCTTCGCTTCCAATGGCAAGAACTTGATTGTTGTCTTGAGATACAGCAACAACAGTCGGTTCATTAGAAACAATGCCTTTGTGAGGTATAAATACAACAGTATTGGCGGTTCCTAGGTCAATGCCCAATTTCTTTATAAACACAATAAAAATTTAGTTTTTATTAATATTTTGCTTGCTTTTTAGTAAAAAATTGTTTTTACTTATCTTGGCTATTTTACTTTAAAAAAGGCTAAATGTCAACTCTTTTTATTTGAGCCCCTAATTTGATCAGCCTAGCATCTATTTTTTCATAGCCTCTATCAACTTGATAAATATTACTTATTTTTGTTTCTCCTTTAGACAGTAAGGCAGCAATAATTAAGCACATTCCTGCCCTTAAATCAAACGAATGGATTTCTTGGCCATATAGTGGTGTTGGGCCTACAATCAAAGCTCTGTGAGGGTCTGCGATAATAGCATTGGCGCCCATTTTTATTAATTCATCAATGTATTTTAAACGTCCTTCATACATGGGGTCTTGAATGATAGTTGTACCTAATGCTTGAGTGGCTAAAATACCAAACATTGATTGAAGGTCTGTTGGAATACCTGGGTAAGGTAAGGTTTGAACCTTTGATACTGCCTTTAAGATAAGACTTGGGATATTAGTTACTGAGTAAAGATTTCTTTTTTCATCTTGTAGCTTAAACTTTAAATCAACATTAAATTCTTTTAATTTTTTAAGTACAATTTCTAAATGATCAAGGCGAACGTTTTTTATAGTTATGTTTGCTTTGCAGGCAGCAGCCATGATGATAAAACTACCTGCCTCAATAGGATCAGGAATAATTTCGTGATTTTTAACCCCTTTTAACTTTGGATTGCCAATAATCTCAAAACAATGATTTGGCAGTTGTTTTATGTTAGCACCCATCTTGTTTAGAAAAGTAACTAAGTCAATTACATGTGGTTCAATAGCAGCTATTTTGATGATAGTTTTTTGTGGCAAAGTCGCTGCAAGCATAAGAATGTTTTCTGTGGCAGTAACACTGAATTCTTTTAAGACAATGGTGGTCGGGGTTTTTTTACTTTTAAAGTTAAATTCGTAAAAATTAGAAACAGTGGTTGTTTTTAAGCCCAAGTCTCTTAAAGCTTCGAGATGCGCGTCAATGGGTCTAACGCCAATAAGACACCCTCCTGGTTGCATTAATTTAAACTTTTTAAATCTAGTGCAAAGTGGTCCAATTAATAATACTGATGAGCGGATACTTTTAATTAATTTTTGGTTTAAATTTTTTTGGTTTAAATTTTTCGGATCAATTTTCACTGTGCGGTCATTAATTCAGGTTATTTTTGCACCCAAACTTTCAATGATGTTTAGTAGATTTAAAACATCTTCAATTAAAGGCAGATTGCTTATGGTGCTTGGTTCTCTTGATAGCAAAGTGGCTGCTAAAATTGGTGTAGTGGCGTTTTTGCTTCCAAAAACATTGATACATCCTTTGAGTGTTTTGCCTCCTTCGATGATGAATGATTGGCTCATGATGAAGTTTTAAAATTAATTAAATTATTTGATTATTTTACCAGCTGATTTTTCTATTAAAAAACCTTTATTAAAGGCAATTTTGCCATTAATAATAACTGTTTCTATGCCTTTTGGATCAATTAAGGGATTTTGCAAGGTTGAATTATCAGCAATGGTTTGGGGATTAAGAATAACAATGTCAGCGTCATAGTTTATATTGAGAAGGCCTTTGTTTTTTAGGTTTAATTTTTCCTTGACAAGCCCAGTGATTTTATAAACTAAAGTTTCAAAAGGCATGACTTTTTGATATTGAGAGATGTATTTTGGAAAACTACCAATTGATCTTTGATGGGAAAAGCCAACTGAGCCATTATTTTGTTTAAAAGAAATTCCATTAGTAGCAATAATAGCATGTTTGTTTTTTATGCCAAGGTCAATATTTTGTTGTGAAAGATTTTGATTCAAAACAATTATTTGCTTTTGAGTTAAGCTTAAAATTTTGATAAGAGCTTGCTCTATGGTGGTGTCCATGTTTTTGGCTATTTGCTCAATGGTTTTATTTTTAAAACCAATAAGCTTTTTGTCAATGTCAATAATTTTTAAATTTTTATAGACATCTTTGTTGTTTTTTAAATCTTTAACTAGTTTTTTAACAATCAGCTTGTCTTCAATGTTATGTTTGATGGTTTTAATACCCCCAATAGTGAGTCAGTCTGGCAGTAAGTTGTAAAGAGATTGACAAATGTAATCGTAAGGGTAAATATCAAAATGAATAAAAGGATTTTTTTCTTGATTAGCTTGGTTGATTAAGTTTATGGCAGTAGAAAAATCATCAAAGTTGTTTTTTCCTTGAACCTTAAAATGAGAAATGAGAGTGTTGACCTTATCTTCCGAAACAATATCTAAAACTTCTTTTAAGGCTGGTAAAAAAGAACTGCTCTCATCTCTTAGATGAAAGGAATAAAGAAGAGACATTTTTTTAAGTTCTTTAAAAACAGCAAGAATTTCTCTTTTTGAAATAGCTCTACCACTTGGATAGCCAAGACCAAAAGAAATGCCTAAAGCGCCTTCTTTGATGGATTGTTTTGCTAAAATAATTAGTTGTTTTAATTCAAAGTCTGTTAGATTTTTGAAATTTTCTCCTATTAATCCGCTTCGAATGATATTTCAGCCAACTAAAGTTCCAAAATTAACACCAAGTTTTTTGCTTCCTAGATATTTTAAAAAATCTTTTAATGTTTTTCAGTTAATATTAAAATTGTCGGTATTTACTCAAGGGTCAAAGCTAGTTAGTTGGTTTTTTACAAGCGGAGCTAAAGAAGTTCCACAATGTCCACCAATAATAGTGGTTATGCCTTGTCTAATAAAATTGCCACAAGTTGGATTAGAAAGTAAAGTAAGATAGTGGTCAGACGAATTGTTTATGTCAATAAACCCTGGGCAAACATATCTTTTCTCAGCATTGATGACTTGACTGCATTTGTTTTCATCAATAGCCTCGCCAATTTTAACAATTTTGCCATTTTTTATGACGATATTAGAGCGATAACTTTTTGAGTTTGTGCCATCAAAAATAGTTGCGTTTTTGATTAAAATATCATATTGCATATTGATTTTTTATTTTTTTTGGAAAGGCAAAATTTTTATCTTTTCTTAAGTTAATTAATATTTTGTTGTTAATATTGTAATATAAAAATATAAAAATAGCAACTTTTAAATTTTGAAATAAAAGCTAAATACGAGAGTGAGAATTAAAGGCATAATTAGCCAATTATTCACTTTATCTCAGTTTAAAAATTCGATGTTTTTATAGAAGTTAAATAAATTATAGAATCAAAAAACAATTAAAATTGGGAAAATAAAAAACCCGCCTGAAAAATTAAATAAAAATCAAGCAACTTGAGACATAATAATTAAAAATATAAGGCCTTCATAAAATGACAGTTTTATATCGTCAAGTTTTTGGTATCATAGAAGACAGATAGCTAAAGTTATGATCAGAAGAAAAAAAACTAAAGTAAACGGTCAATAGGCAATATAAAATAAAGTGTAAAGTGATAAAATGTTAGAAAAAAAGACAATAAAAAAGAAAAGATATTTTAAAGCAATAAATGTTTTTTGATCGTTTTGAATGATTTTTTTCTGATAGATAGCTCTAAGATAAAACAAAAAAACCAACAAAAAGACAAAAACTAATACTGCGGTAAGGTTAAAAGCCATATTAAGTATAAAACTATTCACAAAAATAGAAAACAAAATAAAATAGTTCAAATAAGCTAGTCCGTAAAGAAATTTTCAAATAAATAAAAAGAAAAGCATAATTAAAAGACCTGCTCAAAAAGGCATTTGTGAAGCTAAAATAATTAAGATAGTAAAATAAAAAATCGAAGCTAAAAATAGGTAAACAAAACTTTTTAGAATGTTTGAAAAGGTCATTTTATTTATTTTTAATAACAAAAGTAACTTTGTCGTTGGCTTCTTTAATGTTCACATTACCATTTTCTGATAACTCATTGCTGACAATTCTTTCCGCCAAAGGATCAAGTATTTCTTTTTGAATCAATCTTTTGATTGGTCTGGCACCAAATTCAGGATCATAGCCATGTTTAGCCAGTCACTTTTTAGCAGTTTTATCAATACTTATCTTGATGTTTTTGCTGAGAAGCCTTTTGATAACTCTTTTCAGTTGTATCTCGACAATCTGGCAGATAGCATTGATTTCCAAGGGGTTAAAGATAATAATTTCATCAATACGATTTAAAAATTCTGGCTTAAAGTGTGACTTTAAGGCATTTTGTATTTTTTCTTTAAGAAAAGTTTTTCTTTCTTCGTAATTTTCTTTGCTGTGTTGATTGTTTTCGTTATTTTCATTAAAACCAATGGCTTGCATTTGAGAAACAAATTCTCCGCCAATATTTGAGGTCATAATAATAATAGTGTTTTTAAAATTAACTGTTCTGCCCTTCCCATCTGTTAAATGACCATTATCAAGAACTTGAAGTAATAAATTAAAAACCTCGGGATGAGCTTTTTCAATTTCATCAAATAATATTAAACTATATGGCTTGTGCTTGATAATTTCTGTTAATTGACCGCCTTCGCTATAACCAACATATCCTGGAGGAGAGCCAATTAATTTAGCTACACTATGGTGCTCCATATATTCAGACATATCAATTCTGATGATAGCTTTGTCATCATTAAACATAAATTCAGCCAAAGTTTTGGCTAATTCAGTTTTTCCAACGCCTGTTGGCCCTAGAAACATAAAAGATCCAATAGGCTTTTCTTCGTCAGCAATCCCAGCTCTTGACCTGATCATGGCTCGTGATATTGATTCAACAGCCTCTTTTTGACCAATAACGCGTTGCCCTAAAATTTTTCTTATATTTTTTATTTTTTCTTTTTCGTTTTCAAGCATTTTATCTGCAGGTACGCCAGTTCATTTTGAAACTATTTTTGAAATGTCTTGTTCATTTATCTCTTCTTTAATAAAAATAGTTTTAACTTTTTCTTTAGAAGCTTTTTCTGCTTTTTTAATATCTTTTTCAAGCAAAGGTATTTTTCCATAAACAATCTCAGCAACTTTTTCTAAGTTGCTTTCTAGTTCATATTTTTCAGCTTCTTTTTCAAGCTCATTTAATTGTTTTTTTAGTTCATGAACATTAGAAACTAGGCTTTTTTCAGAATTTCATTTTTCTAAAAGCTGCTCTTCTGATGTTTTAAGAGTTTTTAGTTCTTTTTTAATATCTTTAATTCTTTTTTGCGAGCTTTCTTTGGTATCTTTTTTAATAGCTTCAAATTCTATTTCTAATTCTTTGATTTTTTTCTGAATCTGGGCAATTTCCAAAGGAGTGCTGTTTATTTGTAGTTTTAAGTTTGAAGATGCTTCGTCAATCAAATCAATGGCTTTGTCAGGGAGAAATCTTTCTGGTAGATATCTTACAGAAAGAGTTACGGCTGCTTTGATAGCTTCATCAGATATTTTAATACCATGAAACACTTCGTATTTTTGCTTTAATCCTCTAAGGATAGTAATGGCATCTTCAATGGTTGGCTCGTCAATATGAACAGGTTGAAAGCGTCTTTCAAGTGCGGGGTCTCTTTCAATGGAATCGCGGTAATCTTTAAAAGTTGTTGCACCAATCAACCTTATTTCCCCTCGAGCTAAGGCTGGTTTTAAAAGATTAGAAGCATCAATAGATCCTTCTGAAGAACCTGCTCCAACTATTGTTTGGAGTTCATCAATAAAAATGATAAATTTATTTTCATTGGCTTTTAATTCTTTTAAAACATTTTTTAGTCTTTCTTCAAATTCACCTCTAAACTTAGTGCCAGCAATCATGGCGCCAATGTCTAAAGACAAGATTTCTTTGTTTTTTAAGTTTTCCGGAACTTCCTGACGAATAATTCTTTGAGCTAATCCTTCAACAATGGCAGTTTTGCCAACCCCGGGCTCTCCTAAAAGAACGGGATTGTTCTTAGTGCGTCTTGATAAAATTTGCATAATTCTATCAAGTTCTATTTCTCTGCCAATTAAAGGATCTAGCTTGTCTTCTCTGGCTCTTTGAGTTAAGTTGTTGCTATATTTTTCTAAAACTTTATAGCTAACATTGCCTTTTTCTGCATCAACGGGGTTTTCTTTTTTAATATTTTCAATAATTTCTTTTATTTCATCTATTTTTAAATTGTATTTTTGTAAAACACTTTTGGCATCGTTTTTTGAATCCAAAATACCCAAAAAGAGATGTTCAGGAGAAATATATTCTTCATGAGTTTCTTTTGAAAACTGATCAGCTCTTTCAAAAATATTTATAATTTCAGGAGAAAGTAAAATTTGACCAAAATTACTTGTGCTAGTAACTAGTTTTGGCAAAGCATTGATTTTTGTTTCTAAATCTTGAATGAGCTCTTCTTGATTAAGATTTAAATAGTCAATAATAATAGTAACCAAACTATCTTCTTGGTCGAGTAAAGAATATAAAAGATGAAGCGCTTTTAATTCGCTGTGATTATATTCAAAAATAATTTGTTGGGCTTTTTCTAGTGCCTCTTGGGCTTTCATATTAAATTTTGGTTTCATTTCAAAAATTTAAATTATTAAAAATAATTATTTTTCTCCTAAAGTTAAGCTAATGTTGATTGTTTTTTCATCTCTTTTTACTTCTAAAATTACTGTTTCGCCTGGTTGGTGTTTTCTAATAATATCTGGTAATGGATTTTCAGAGGTAATTTTTTCTCCGTTTACTGATAAAATAATATCATTATCAAGTAAACCATATTTTTCAGCTGGAGAATCTTTTAAAATAGCAGAATGACTTGCGTTTGATGATAAAAGTGCTCCATGAGTTACTGATAATTCCCTTTTAGCTATTTCATTTTGATCTAACTGAACATAATAGATGCCAATATAGGGCACAGTGATTTTTCCAGTTTTAATAGCTTGACTTAAGGTGTTTTTTATTTTATTGATAGGAATAGCAAAACCAATATTTTGAGCTGAAGTAACTGTAGCTGTGTTTATGCCAATAACTTCTCCATTTAGATTTAAAAGTGGGCCGCCAGAGTTTCCTCTATTAATCGCTGCATCAGTTTGAATCAAATTGTTTAATCTTTCTGATGGCATATTGGCTCCTCCAGCAACAATGCTTCTGTTTAAGCCAGAAATAACACCAACGCTAATAGTATTTTTAAATTCTCCTAGGGCATTGCCGATAGCAATAACACTTTGGCCTAATTGTAAAGAATCAGAATGACCTATTTTTAACGGCGTTAAGCTTTGTTTTTCAATTTTTAATAAACCAAAATCTTCAAAAGGATCGACAGCAACAACTTTAGCATTATGTTGCGAGCCATCATTTAAAAAGACAATAAATTCGGCGTCTTTTTCTGAGATAACATGTTTATTTGTGACAATATATCCGTCACTCGTAATGATAAAGCCACTACCAGAGGCAATCTCTCTTTTTTCTGTTCTAGAAGTTGTGTTTGGTTGCTGAGGTGTTTGGAAGTAAAGGTCAAGTGGTTTGAAAAAATCATCGCCAAACAAATCAAGTGGGTTTATTTGCTGTCTGATGCTTACAGGCAAATCTTTAAAAGCAACAACACTAACAACAGATTTGTCAGTTGACTTTACCGCATTAATTATTCTTTGCTCATAGTCAACTTTGCTTTCATAGGGAATGTTGTTTTTTGATACTTCAGGTAAAACAAAAATGTTACTAAAGCTTGAAGCTGGCTCAAAATCATTTGTTAAAGTAGGCGTCTTTTGAGGAATTTGATTTAAAGGTCAAAAAAATATTTTTTGTAGTGAATTAGCTAAAATATATTTTTGGTTGATAAGAAAATTATCTCAAATAAAATTAAAAACATTGATAATCAAAACTAATAAAATTATTTTTACAATAATGTTTTTTGTTTTCTCGTTCATAAAAAATAATTTAAAAGCTTTATTAAGTTAATTTTATTTTTCGACTTCATCATTGTTTTCATTGACTTCCTTAGCCACTTCTTCTATGGATCCTTGAAGGGTTATTTTAATGCGATTCTTTTTTGAAAAAAGCTTTCTAAGAGAATATTTTTGAGAAAGTTGTTTTAGTTCTTCTCTTGTTTTTGAAAAAAGAAAAATGTATAAAATCTCTAATATACCAAAGGAATTTACCACCATTAATATTCAAAACCATAGCTTGTCTTTTTTGTCAGCGGCAATTAAAAGAGCATTTCCTTTTCAGATAATGAGTCAAACAAGAAGAGCAATTAAGAAGACAGGATTTTCCCATGTTGAATTCATAGAAATATATTGAAAAACATTCATATTGTTAAGTTTAATTTTTAAAGTATTACTATTATAGCAAAATTTTTAAGCCAATGCAACCGCCTTTTTTCTGTAAAAAGGCGGTTTTTAAAAGGTTATTTAAAAAGAATTTTATTATTTTTTAATTGCTTCATCAAGAGCTTCATTGACTAATTTATCAGCTTCTTTGTTAAGTTCTCTTCTGATGTGAAAAAAATTAATGTTTGGCAAATTGGCTTTTAGGTTGTGAATTTTGATAAAAAGCTTGCCCAGATTTTCATCTTTTACTTTGTATTCCCTGTTCAATTGTTTACAAACTAGTTCAGAATCAAGATAAAGATTAATTTCGCTATTTTTTAATTCTTCTAGTTTATATAATTCTGTTAATTTTTCTAATGCTAAAATAACGCCTTCATATTCAGCTTCATTATTGGTTTTTATACCAAGATATTGTTTAAATTTGTGATTGTTTATTACTGCTCCAGCAGCAGCATGGCCAGGATTATTTCTAGACCCGCCATCTGTGTAGACGTTTATTTTATTCATTTAAAAGATTTAAAGTTAAAAAATGAGTTCCAGCTTATGCTGCCTTCGGATAGCCAGGATTGTTTTGGTCAAGACTAGCTTTGAATGGTGCCTAAAGCTTCTCTTACTTTTTTTATTTTTCGAGAAGATATTTTTTTACTAAAAATTAAACCTTCTCTTAATATTTTATTTAAAAGTTTTTTGTTTTTAATATTTTTATGATATTTCTTTTGAATTGGTTCTAAAAAGTTTCAAACAGCTGTAGCCAAATCTTGCTTGAAGGATTTGTAATCGCTATTATAATATTTTCTTTCAATTTCTTTTATGGTAAAATCAGTAACGCCGGAATATATGTTTATGAGATTTGAAATTTCTGGTTGGTCGTCAGAATATTTAATTGAATTTTTTGAATCAGTTGGTGCTTTAAGGATTTTTTTAAAAACCTCTTCTTTTGAATCTAATATAAAGATTATTCCTTTGGTATCTTTAGTGCTTTTGCTCATTTTTTTAGAAACATCAAAAAGATCTTTTATACGAGAGCCTGTTTTTTGAATTAATGGTTCTGGTAATTGGAAAATAGGTCTATACATGCTGTTAAACCTCTGAGCAATGTCTCTGGTAAGTTCTAGATGTTGTTTTTGGTCTTCGCCAACAGGAACAGCATCGCAATCATAAAGCAAAACATCAGCTGCCATTAAAATTGGATAGCTGAAAAGACCACATGAAATTGTTTCTTTAAGCTCGTCTGTTTTTTCTTTAAACTGAGTCATGCGTTTTGCCATGCCAAAAGGAGTAAAACAATTTAAAATTCAGGCAAGATAAGGATGATCAGAATTATCTGACTGAAGCATTATTTTTGATTTTTTTGTATCTAAACCAAAAGCCAAAAACAAAGCCAAAAGCTCGTAGATGTTATCATTGGTTTTTCCTTTTGCTTTTTCAGGAACAGTAATGGCGTGTAAATCAACAATTGAAAAAAGACAGTGATAATCTTCTTGAAGTTTTAATCAATTTTTAATAACACCAATGTAGTGACCAATGTTTAAGTCACCGGTTGGTTTTATGCCTGAAAAAACAAATTTTTTGCCCTGACGAGATCCCAATAATTCGAAAGTATCCGAATCGGCTTTAGTGCTTTTTATTTTGTAATTTTTATTTTGCATATTTAGAATATTAGGTTGTTAGCTTATAGTCCTGTCCTTTTAAAATTTTTAAAGGAATAGAGAATATTATAAAATGGTGTTTTTATTTAAATAACTCA
>CAYYXO010000007.1:0-28292 GCA_964475745.1 uncultured Candidatus Saccharibacteria bacterium
GCCTTATAAAATCAATTAGATATTGAAAATCTGAGTTTTCAGGATAGAAAAAAACTCTTAGAGAGAGATGATTGTTTTGCTTAATTTTTTCTTTTAAATTAGAAGTAAAATCATCTTTATTAAGGAAAAGTATATTGGTTTTTTCGAGAGAGACTTTATTATTAATGTAACTGTGCATTAAAAAAATAGAAATACTTGATATGCCTCAAAAAAGAAAAAGGTTTGTTTTTGGGGTTATACCAAAAGGAATAAGATAGAAATAGAGTAAACCAAAAAAGATAATAAACAGTTGGATTCTACCAAAATAAATAATAAACTTCTCTCCCTTTGATTTTAAGCTCGCTTCATAAAAATTATTAATAAAATAAAGAATAAGACAAAGAAAAATCAAAGGAGTAAAAGCAAATAAATGAAGATGAAGAACTTCTATAGATAAGTTTTGCTGAAAACGAATTTTTAAAATAATCAAAAGATTAAGATAAAAAAGCGCTAGATCAATAATAGCTAAAGTAAAACCAAAATAATTTTTTTTAAAACTTAGACTCATGGTTTTATTTTTTTAATAAATCAATTTGTTTTTTTAGATCTAACAATTCCTTTTTGAGGGCGTCATCTTTATCATGGGTTTTTATTTGTTCATAAATGGCCCAAGCTTTTCTAAAATTATCCATGGCTAACTCGTGGTCTTTTTTTATAATATAGGCATTAATCATTACCATATAGAGCTGATGACGTTGAGGATTTTTTTCAATATATTTCTCTAAAGTTTCGATAACAAAATCCGCTTCACCAAAAGAAAGCAAATCTGTGGTTGAACTTACAACTTGCCAGATTGTTTCAATGCTTCCCGGCTTACTTATACCTGCTTTAATTTGTTTTACTGCTTCTTCTGGTTTTTGATTTGATTTAGCTAGATAATTTCCATAGATTAAATTAAAAATGCCTCTTTCAGGATAAAAAGTTATAGCTTCTTTTGTTAGTCTGACTGCTAGTAAAATATCTTCTTGTGATTTGGAGTGAAAAAGAGTTTGGATAAAGTAAAGCTCTATTTCGGGTTGATTTAAGTTATATTCTTTTGATAATGAATATATTTTTTTAGCTCTATTTATGTCTGTTGTGCTTATACCCACTTCTGGGTGGTTGACTTGAGAATAAATATTAACTAAAGCCAAGATATACATTTTGGTAAAATAAGGCCTTTCATTTATGGCTGTTCATAAACTTTGATAGCTTATTTCATAATATTCTTTTTGGTGCTCTGTTGCTATTTCTTTATTGCTTCTAGTAAAAAATTTAAAATAGCCATCGAAAAGTTCTCACTTGTGAGGATTTTTGAAACCAGGGGTTTTTTTGATAATTTCTAAAGCTTTTTCTGGTTGATTATTGTCTAAATTTTTTTTAACTTTAGCAAGAGCAGTGTTATCAATAAAATGTTGATAGTTAAAAAAATAAATATTAGCGATGAGTGCTAAGCTAACAAATGTTCAAATTAAATTTTTTAACCAAACGCCTAGCTTAATATTTACTTTAATATTTTTTGAAGGATAGATAGCAGTAATAAAAGAAAAAACTAGGCTTATAGCTATTAAACCTTCAAACACATCAAAAACAAAAAGGTTTTGAATAAAATATGCGACAACGGCTAAAATGATTGATAGCCCAGAATAAAAATAAATTTTTTCCGCAATCATTAAGTCGCGAATTTTTTTATAGCTAAAAAAGTATATTCCCATAAAGCCAATAAAGCCAATGATACCAGTGGTGGCTAAAATTTCAAAAGGCATATTGTGAGCCCTGTCAAAGCGTGTTTCTACTGGCAATAAAAGAGCTGCTTCTTTGTCAAAATGTTGCTGAAAGCAAATTTCAAAATTATCAAAGCCTCATCCCAAAAAAGGTTTTTCTTTAAAACAATCAAGGGCGATGCGACTAACAACAACTCTGCTAAAAGAAGCGTTGTCTTGGGCATTTATGTTAGTCATTCTAACTAAAATGTAGTTATTTTTAACAAAAGAAGAATCTTTAAAAATATAAACCAAACCAGTAAAGAAAAGCAAAAAAATTAAAATAGCGATCGATATTTTTTTAAGATTGATTTTAAAAAGTCGTTCAATATTTTCATCTTGGTTGAAAATCAAGCTAATTAATAAAATTAATAAAGTTGCTCCGAGTGTTACAAATGCCCCCCTTGAACCCGTTAAAATAATAAAAAAAATGTAAGACAAAGCAATTGCTAGATAGGGTAAAAGCTGTTTTATTGTTTTAACAAATTGAATATCTTCAAAAAATAAATATAGGTTGATAAAGAAAAATACCAATAAAACACTTGAAAAGTAAATTGGATTGCCGGTAAAGCCCTGAAATCTAGTTGAAAAAATGCTATTGCCGCTTAGAGCATGATTTGAAAAAAAAGTAACAAAGGAAATAAAAGATGTGCCAAAAAAAATCCAATTTCACCATTTAAAAACTTTGTTTCAGGTTTCTTTTTTCTTTAAAACGCTTGACAAAATAACGATAAGAACAAAGAAATTTATCATGCCATAAACCCCTATTAATCTGCCGGCACTTGACCAAAAGCTCAGACTTTGATCTCAGCTTAAAAGTCCTGATAACAAGGCGGCAACTAAGAAAACAAAAAACGAGATGAGCAGACTACTTTTTTTGGGCAAATAGTCTTTATTTTTTAAAACTAGGGCTGTGTAAAGAATTAATAAAACACTAACAATCAATCTAAACAAAATTGTTTTAAAAGTTAGAAAAGGATAAAACGTTAAAGACGAGTAAATCCCGATAATTAAGCTGGTTGAAATTAATATTCAATAAATTGAGCTTTTTAAAAAGTTCTCTGATATTTTTTGCAAAATCATTTTAAGTTATTAATTATTTTTATAAAAATCTTTGAGTCGATTAATTAATGGATGATTTTTTAACTTTTTTAGAGATTTCATTTCTATTTGCCTAATGCGCTCTCTAGTTACACCAAAAACTTCACCCACTTCTTCTAGAGTGTGTGGAATGCCATCTTCTAGGCCAAAACGCATGCGTAAAACTCTTTGCTCTCGTGGATTAATATCTTTTAAAATATCGTTTAGCTGAGAGATCATTAGTTCTTGAGTGGCTGATTCTTCTGGGGAAACAGTATTTTCATCTTTTATAATGTCTTTGTAAGAACTGGCACTCTCATCGTCGTCAGAAAAAGGTTGGTCTAATGAAAAAGTGTCTTGATTTATTTTTTTTAAATATCTTACCTCTTCAACAGAAAGGCCCAGCTCGGCAGCTATTTCTTCGGCTGAGGGCTCTCTATCTAAAACTTGCATTAAGTTTCTATTGGCTTTGCGATAACGAGTTAAAACTTCAACAATATGAACCGGTATCCTAATAGTTCTTGAATGATCAGCAATAGCTCTTGAAATACCTTGCCTAATTCAACAAGTGGCGTATGTAGAAAAACGATATCCTTTTAAAGGATCGAATTTTTCAACCGCCCTTCTTAATCCTAGATTTCCTTCCTGGATTAAGTCTAATAAATCTAGGCCTCTTGTTTGGGCGGCAAATTTTTTAGCAATATTAACAACCAACCGAAGATTTGCTTCGAGCATTCTTTTTTGGGCCGAAGGTTCTTCTTTAATTAAGCGAGCATATAAGTCTTTTTCTTCTTCTTGAGCAACTAAAGGAATTTTTCCTATTTCTTTTAAATAAGCTTTAACATTATTTGGTGCATTATGCCATTCTTCAAGAGAAGTTGATTTTACTAGATCATCAACACTGATGTCCCTATCTACCTCTAAAATATTTAGATTTTTTGTAATAACAATATTATCTTTAAAAAGAATATCAAAAATTTTGTCCAGGCTGGCTAAGTTAATTTCAGGGTTTTTTACTAAATTTAAAATTTCGCCAAAAGTAACAAAACCACGAATGTCATTTTTTGCTTTTAAATGACCTATAATTTCATTTGTCTCTCTTTCTGTTAGTTTTTTGCCTTTAATGGTATTTACCTTTGAAGTTATTTTTTTAATAACTTTCTTAACAGCCTTTTTTTTAGGAGAAACTTTTTTTATAACTTTCTTGACAATAGTTTTTTTTATTGGCTTTTTGCTTTCTTTTTTTATAATTTTCTTTTTAGTTGCGGACTGTTTTTTTGTAGTGGCTTTTGAAGAAATTTTTGGCATAAATTTTTTTTATTGTTTGTTAATTTGATTTAATGCTTCGCAAACATGACTTAGCTCTAAAAGAAGTTCTCCTAACTGCTTGTTATCGTTGATTGCTTCTGCATTTTTAATTTTATTTTTTAATAAATTGATTTGTCTTTTGTAATATTCTTCTTTTAAAACAGCCAAAAGGGATTCTATTTCCTTAATTATTTTTTCTTCCCCTTGGTTGATAATTTCGGCTTGACTACCAATCATATACAAAAAATCGATTATTTCTTTTGTTTCACTATTAATTAAATTATTATGTATTATTTCAACTCCTTTTTCATCTATTAGTTCTAAAAACTTTTGAAATTTTTGATAAAAAAACTTTTTGTTTTCTGAAACGTGTGCTTTAAGCATCACTGGAAATTGAGTAAAAACAGCTAAAATTGTTTCGGAAATGTTTTCATGCCTGTTTTTGACGACGAGATTATGATTTTTTGATTCTTTTTTTGATTGATGGTAAGCAAGGTTATCTTCTAATGGCTCTGCCTTAGTTTGATGAAAAGTTTCATCAAGAACCTCCAATTTTATGTCCAATAAAAAAGAAATTTCATTTAAATAATGAGATATTTTGATAATGTCTTTTTCTCACTTCAATTTTTTAAAAAAATAATTTAAAAATTCTCTCTTGCCTTCCAAGATGTTAATATTAAATAACGCCTTGCCTCTTTTAATGTAGAAGTCCATGACTGGTAAAGCATTTTTTATCTCTAGAGAAAGGTCATTATCTTTTTGATTGATAAAATCAGACAAATCTTTAGCGCTTTTTAAATCGAGTATTTTGAGATTAAAGTCCATGGCTAGACCTAGTTTTATATTTCTTTCAGTTGCTATTTTCCCTGCTTCGTCATTATCATAAGCAAGAATTAAGTTGTTGGTCATTCTTTTTAGTAAATTGAGTTGATCTGTTGTTAAGGCAGTTCCTAAGCTAGCAACAATATTTTTATGGCCTTTTATGTAGCCTGATAAAAAATCGGTAGTGCCTTCAACAACAATAGCTTCGTTTTGAGAATTAATATGTCTTTTTGTTATGTTGTAGCCATAAAGTATTTTACTTTTTTCATATATTTTGGTTTGAGGAGAATTTATATATTTTCCTGTTTCATCAATGTTTTTAATTGTTTTTAAAGAAGCTTTTCCTTCAAAAATACGACCAGTATAGCCAACTACTTGGCTAGAGTTGTTATGGATAGGAAACATAATTCTTGATCTAAAGCGATCATAGAAATTGTTGTTATTTAAAAAAACATTTGAATTATTTAAGGTGTCGTTTTTTTGAATGATTAAGCCTGTTTCAAAAATATCTTTTGCTTTAAACCCTTGTTTAACTAAGTTTACAAAAAGATCTCTTCATTCATCTAGAGCAAAACCAATTTTAAATTCTTTTAAAGTTTCTTCATTAAGACCCCGAGAAGATAAATATTTTAAAACTTCTTGATTTTTAAATAAATTATTTTGAAAATATTTTACAGAAAAATCCATAATTTCATAAGAAGCTTTGTCTTGAGAAAACTCCTCTTTGTCAAATTTGGGCAAAACCACTCCTGCCTTATCTGCTAAAATTTTTAAAGCCGTGAAAAAATCAACATTTTCAAAGTCCATGATAAAGGTAAAAATATCTCCTGATTTATTGCAACCAAAACATCTTCACATTTGACGCTGAGGAGACACCATAAAAGAAGGCGTTTTTTCATTATGAAAAGGACAGCAAGCCTTGTAGTTTGTGCCTGCTTTTTGAAGCTGAATGTAGCTTGAAATAACTTCCACTACATCTAATTTATTTTTTATTTCTTCTTTGGCATCAAAGCTCATTGTTATAACTTAAAAAAATTAATAATCTTAGGGGCAAAAATAATAAAACCAATAATAGCAGCGCCAATAGAAATGATGGCTACTCCTCCAGCAATCAGATCTTTGATGTTTTTTACTTTTTCATTTATCTCGGGGTGAAATAAATCTAAAAAATATTCAATACCGGTATTGAATAGCTCAAGAGACATAACCGCAGTAATTAAGATTAAAACAACTAATCATTCTGCTTTTGAAATGTTGAAATAAAAACCTGAAATAATGACAAAAAGACCAATAATGGTCATAAAAGTTAAATTTTGTTCTTTACCAAAGCAAAATCTAATACCTTCTCAAGCATATTTTCAACTTTTAAAAAACGATTTGATAAAGTTTAGCATGTTGTTGTTTTAGATTTTTGGTAAGTCTTGTTTTTAGTGCGGAGAGGGCGAGATTCGAACTCGCGGTACCATTGCTGATACAACAGTTTTCAAGACTGCCTCCTTCAACCACTCAGACACCTCTCCACATTAAAAATAAGTTGATACAAATTAAAAATCATCTTGTCAAATGTGTAAATTTCTCCGCCATTACACTTCTGATACGCAATAAAATAGTATAAAAACTACCATTTTATGTGATTCAAGACTAGTTATATTATACTAAAAACCCTCTCAAAAGTCAATAGCTGAGCTTTTATCTTGTAAATGAATAAAATATATGGTAAAATAGATTTACTGGAGAGGTCGCATAGTGGCCGAGTGCGCACGCTTGGAAAGCGTGTATACCGCAAGGTATCGAGGGTTCGAATCCCTCTCTCTCCGCTTTTGAAAACAGACTGATAATAATGCTCTCTAAATTAAATCCCTAATCAAAACTTTGATTAGGGATTTTTCATTTGTTTTAGTGCCTTTACTCTTTCATCAATGGGTGGGTGGGTTAAAAAAAGTTTGCTAAACCCAGACAATTTCTTTTTTTCAGGATCAGAAATATATAAATTTCTAGTGTAGTCATTTGTTTTTTTCATGGGGTTTGGATAGCTATGAATTTTTTCAAGAGCTGAGATAAGCCCTTCTGGGTATCTAGTTAAAAGAGCACCTGAAGCATCAGCCAAAAACTCTCTTTTTCTTGAAATAGCTAATCTAATAATCAAAGCTACTATAGGAGCAACAATAATTAGTAAGATGAGGGCACCAATTTGTATGAGACCAGAACCATTTTTATTGTTTGAGCCAGAAAAAATTCTGGTTCTTAAAACAATATGCGAAAGAAAGGTTAGAGAGCTTGCTAAAACAATAACTAAAGTGGCAATAAGAATATCATAGTTTTTTATATGAGCCAACTCATGAGCAACAACTGCTTCTAGTTCTGACCTATTTAAAATATTTAATAATCCTGAAGTGACGCAAACAACTCCTTTTTTTGGGTTTCTGCCAGTAGCAAAGGCGTTGGGTGAAGCATCTTCAATAATATATATTTTGGGTATGGGCATGCCAGAAGCTATGCATAGATTTTCTACAATATTATATATTTCTGGATGATCTTTTTTTTCAACTTTTTTAGCATTTGACATTGATAAAACAATTCTGTCAGAATAAAAAAAGCCAATAAATGAAGCCATAAAAGCATAAAACAAAGCAAAATATAGCAGAAGGTAGCTTTCTGTGTAAATACTTAAAGCATAACCAACAATACTAAAAAAAAGTAAGAAAATAAAAAACAATAACCAAGTTTTCCAAATATTTTTCGAGGCTTGATGGTATAGAGTCATGTTAATAAATTATAGCTTTGTTTTTAATTAGAACTGCACTTTAACGCTTTCTTTTTCTTGCTCAGTGATTTCTAATAATGGTTTTCTTCGGTAGTTGAGCATTTTAGCAAAAATGTTTGTGGGGATTCTTTGAGTGAGAATATTGTAATGCATGGCAATGTTGTTGTAGAAGCGTCGAGATGATTGAATTTTGTTTTCAGTATCAACTAATTCTGATTGCAAAGAAAGAAAATTTTGATTGGCTTTTAAATCAGGATAATTTTCAAAAGAAACCAAAATATTGCCAATGCTTTTACTTATCTCATTATTAATTTTATCACTTTCTTTAAAATCTTTTGTTGAAATAGCTTGAGAACGAAGTTCTGTGATTTTTTCTAAAACAGCCCTTTCGTGGTTCATATAGCCTTTGACTGTTTCGATCAAGTTTGGTATTAAATCAAACCTTCTTTTGAGCTGAGTGTTGATATCTGCTTGAGCTTCTTCAACTCTATTTTTAGCCACAACCAATTGGTTGTAAATAGCAATAAACATTATTGCTAAAATCGCAAGAGCGATAAAGAAATACATCATGGTGTTTTTTTATTATTAATTTTTTAATTTTTTGGTTTCTTCTTTAAACCATTCGGGATAGATTTTTTCTATTTTGTCATGTTGGCTTAAAATTTGCAAGTGCTTATTTTCAAGTGTTTTTGTTATCAAGGAAGGTTTGTTTTTACTGTAGTAATCATAAATGGCTTCAAATAGGGCGTCTGTCGAAAGTAGTGAACAATGAACCTTTGTCTTAGGAAGTCCTGATAAACCCTTGATTATATTTGCCTTGGTTATTTTTAAAGCTTGTTTTAAAGTTTTGTTTTTGGCTAATTCAGTGATCATGGAAGAAGTGGCAATGGCGGCTACACAACCAAAAGTTTCAAAACCTATTTCTTTTATAAAGTCTTCTCTTTTTTTATTTTGGTCCACTTTAATATAAATAGCCATGACATCTCCGCAGATGATATTACCTGCCTTGCCAATGCCATCTGCTTTTTTAATTTTTCCATAGTTTTTTGGATTTTGAAAAGTATTAAGAACTTTTTTTGAATACATAATATTATTTAAAAACTGAAATTTGACGAAGCTTTGCTATTGTTTCAGGGAAAATTTTTATTAAATATTTTACCTCGCTATCTTGAGTAAATCGACCAAAAGAAAGTCGTATGCTTCCGTGAGCTTGCTCTGGTTTTAAGCCCATGGCTACCAAAACATGACTTGGCTGAAGTGTTAAGCTGGCGCAAGCAGAAGCTGAAGAGGCACAAATATTTTTGGTGTCAAGTAAATAAACTAAAGACTCTCCTTCTATGTAGCTAAATCTTAAGTTAATAATAAAAGGACTTTGAGTTTCAAAGCAGCCGTTTAACTGACAATGGGGTATTTTGGATTCCAAGCTTTTTACTATTTTTGTTTTTATTTTTAAAGCTTTTTTATATTCAGAGGGTTGTTTTTTGATGGCAATTTCTGCTGCCTTGCAAAAGCCAGCTAAAGCAGGGAGATTAACAGTGCTTGAACGAAGACCAAACTCATGTCCACCACCATGCAAAAGCGGTGTCATTTTAGTTCCTTTTCTACTAAAAAGCAATGAGGCTCCTTTTGGTCCATAAATTTTATGCGAACTTAAAGTTAAAAGGTCGCATTTTATTTTGTTTATGTTTAATTCAATTTTGCCAAAACTTTGAGCAGCATCAGTATGAAAATAGATCGGCGTTTGAAGATCTTTTTCTTGTCTTTCATTTTTTATTCTCTCAATGATTTTACCAATTTTTTCAACTGGCTGAATGGCTCCTGTTTCGTTGTTAACATGCATTATTGACACTAAGATAGTTTCTTCTGAAATAAGGGTTTTTAATTCTTCTAAATCAACAATACCATTTTTATCAACAGAAAGATAACTTACTTGAAAGCCTTTTTTTTCTAACCATTTGGCGCTGTTTAAAACACAAGGATGCTCAATGGAAGAAACTATGATATGACGTCCATAATTTTGATTGGCGTAAGCGATGCCTTTTAAGGCAAAGTTGTTTGATTCTGTAGCACTACTGGTAAAAATAATTTCACCAGAGCTAATTTTTAATATTTTTGCAAAAGTTTCTCGAATTTTTTCTAAATGATCTTTTGATTCTTGACCCAGGTAATGAAGCGACATCGTGTTAGCAAAAGACTTTTCAAGCAAAGGAGTCATTGCTTTTAAGGCCAATGGGTCTAATGGCGTTGAAGCTGAATAGTCAAAATAAATTGGTTTGTTTGGCTTTAAGTCTTTTTTCTTGATCATGATATTTTTTTATTTACCTCTAAAACCTGTACCAGCAGGTATTAATCGACTAATGATAATATTAGCTTTAAGGTTATCAAGATGATCTTTGCGTCCTTCGACAGAGGCCTTAACAAGTATCTGTGATGTTTCTTGAAAAGAGGCCGCTGATAAAAAGCTTTCAGAGTTTAAAGCAACTCGAGTAATACCACGAACAACCCTCATGGCTTTAGCGATTTTTTTATGAGTTTTTTTAAGCTCATAATTTGCTTCAATAAACTTTCTAATAGTAGTAATTTCTCCAACAATAAAATCAGAATCTCCACTATTGGTAATAATTAATTGAGAAAACATTTTTCTGATTATAATTTCAAAATGTTTTTCATGAATTTCAGAGCCAGCCAATTGATAAACACGGCCACATTCTTTTTTGATATAGTTTTGAGTGGCTCGAACTCCTGCCAATTTGAAAAGTTTTTTAAGATTAGCTGTACCAGATGTTAATATTTGGCCAACAACAATTTTGTCTTTTTCGCTGACAATAATATTTTTTTCAACTGGAATGGAATACGCAAAAGTTTCTCCTTTCTCTAAGTATTGATTGTTTTTATCTCTCTTGCTATGTTTTTTGTATAATGGATTTTTAGTTTTTTGATCAACTTCAACAACTAGTTTTGTCTCTTCATTTGGGCGGTTTATTATCTCCTTAACAACGCCATTTACTTCGGAAATAATAGCTTCATTTTTTGGGTTGCGACATTCAACTAAAAGTTCGATATAAGGCAAACCGCTAGTAGTAATATCAGCAGCACCCACAACACCACCACTATGAAAACTACGTAAAGTAAGTTGAGTTCCTGGCTCACCAATTGATTGAGCAGCAATAACACCAATAGCTTCTCCTTTTTCTATTATTTTTCAATTAGCTAGATCAGCGCCATAGCATTTTTGACATACGCCAGTTATATTTAAACAAGTCAAAGGAGAAAAAACATTGACCATATCAATTTCTTCATTTTTCTCTATTTGTAAAGCTTGTTCTTTACTTAGTAAAGTATTTTTCTTGATGGTAGTTTTGTCTTTAAGAATTACATCTTTTGCTAAAACGCGTCCAGCAATTCTTTTGGAAAATGCCTGAGAAAGTTCTTCTCCGGTTGACCTAGCAATTTCAAGACCTTTATCTTCTCCACAATCAGCATTAAGAATAACTAAATCTTGACCAACATCAACTAAACGACGCGTTAAATAACCAGCGCTTGATGTTCTTAGGGCAGTGTCAACTAAACCTTTACGAGCACCTGGAGTAACATCAAAATAGTCTAGTGGGGAGTAGCCTGATTTGTAAGATGAAATAATTGGACTTTCGATAATAGAACCAGATGCATTATAGATAAGACCTTTAATGCCTAACATTTGATTAGCCAAACCTCAAGAACCTCTAGCCTTGGAATTAATACATAAACTAATGGGGTTTTCTTTAATAATATGTTTTTGAACAGCAGCGCTAACTTCTTTTTTAATCTCTTCTCAGATCATTAAAAGTTTGCTTTTCTTTTCTAATTCACTAAGAAAGCCTTCTTCATATTGTTCATTTAGCAATCTGGTTTGTTCCATGCCTTTTTTGACGAGCTCTGGTTTTTCAATTGGTTCAATTAAATCACTAAGTCCTCAAGATATACCGGATAGGCCAGAATATTTAAAACCAAGATATTTAATTTTATCTAAAACCCTGACTGACTCTTCAAACCCAAAATCATAAATTAAACTGTTGACAATTTTTCTCATATTGTCGTCGTCAACAGAAATATTTTGATATTCAAAGTTTTGTGGTAAAATATTGTTAAAAATAATGCGACCAACAGTTGTCTCTCCAGAAAAATTATTTTTTAAATGTTTAACATATATTTTTGCTTGTAAATCAATTTTTCTGTTTTCAAAAGCAATGATAGCTTCATTGTTTGAAGAGAACTTACTTCCTTCACCCAATCTTCCATCAAAGTCAAGTGTAAGCCAATAGCAACCAAGAATAACATCTTTGGTTGGCCTCATGGAGATCTCACCATTTGTTGGTAAAAGTAAGTTGTTATTTGCTACCATTCTTTCTCTGGCTTCTTTTTGAGCTTCTTTTGATAGAGGCAAATGAACAGACATTTGGTCTCCATCAAAGTCAGCGTTAAAAGGTGTGCAAACTAAAGGATGAATTTTAATAGCCAAACCTTCGGTTAGTACTGGCTGAAAAGCCTGAATGCTTAAACGATGCAAAGTTGGCGGACGATTAAGCAAAATATATTTTTCATGGATTACTTCATCTAAAATAGCCCAAACTTCATCAATTCTGTCGTCAATTAATCTATTGGCAGTGGCAGTGCTGTAAGCTAATTCTCTTGCCAATAGCTCTCTGATAATAAAAGGCCTAAATAATTCTAAAGCAATGTTTTTTGGCAAACCACATTCGTTCATTTTTAAATTAGGACCAACAACAATAACTGACCTTCCTGAATAATCAACTCTTTTTCCTAGTAAATTTTGTCTAAAACGACCTTGTTTTCCCTTGAGTACATCTGCTAAAGAGCGATAAGGTCTTTTTTGAGATTTTTGAATGGCTTTTGTTTTTCTTAAATTGGCGTCAAAAAGAGAATCAACAGCTTCTTGCAACATTCTTTTTTCATTTTTTACAATGACTAAAGGAGCATTGGTGTTGATTAATTTTTGAAGACGATTGTTTCTAGTAATAATCCTTCTATAGAGATCGTTTAAATCTGAAGAGGCATAACGGCCACCCTCTAATGGAACCATTGGTCTTAGGTCAGGCGGTAAAACCGGTAAAACATTAACAAAAACTCATTCTGGCTTGACGCCTGATTTTAAAAACCCTTTGATGATTTTTATTCTTTTTAAATTTCTAGCTAAAGCAACATTGCTAACTTTTTTGTTAACTTCTTCTAATCTTTCTAGATCCTTTTTTAAATCTATCTTTTTAAGAAAATCTAAAATTGGTTCAGAGCCGGTATTGGCTTCAAAAACATCATGATATCTTTTAGTAAGGTAGTAATATTCTTTTTCATTTAAAATTTGTTTGGTTCTTAAAAGTTTTAATTCTTGAGAAACTTGCTTGTGATCTTTGGTAATTTCTTGTTTTTCTTCACTAGTAGTACTATTTTTAAATTTTGCTTTATAAGCCAAGCTTAGTTGCTCTTCTAAAAGAGCTTTCTTTTCTTCGTCAACACTAGTAATAACAAAAGCATTATAATAAACAACTTGTTCTAAACCCGATGAAGGCATATCAAGCAACATTTCAATGATATATGGCGGGGTTTTTAAATATCAAATATGGCAAACAGGAACACATAAATTAACATGTCCCATTCAGGTGCGTCTTACATCAGAACGAGTAATGGTAACACCACAGCGATCGCATTTAATGTCTTTATAGCGAATACCTCGATATTTACCGCAAGCACATTTGTAATCTTTTATTGGTCCAAAAACAGCTTCACAAAATAAGCCTCCTTTTTCAGGCTTTTGGGTGCGATAATTTATTGTTTCTGGCTCTAAAACTTCTCCGCATGATCAACTCAAAATATTTTCTGGTGAAGCAAGCTTAATTTGAATATAATCAATATCTTCGGAAATAGTTTGATGCTCTTGTTGTACTTCGGCCATATTATAAAATTTAATTTATTAAAATGATTGTTTTTAGATTGTTAGCCCGGTTTCTTTTTTAATGTTTTTGGCTTCAATATTTAAACATAAAGCTTTAAGCTCATTAATAATAACATTAAAGGCAGCTGGAATAGTTGGATTTTTGATGTCTTCTCCTCTAATGATAGAGCTGTAAGCATCACGACGACTAATAATATCATCTGATTTAATGGTAAGCATTTCTTGAAGTGCTTTAGCTGCGCCATAAGCTTCTAAAGCTCACACTTCCATCTCTCCAAAGCGTTGACCTCCGAAATGAGCTCTACCTTTGAGAGGTTGTTGGGTAACTAAAGCATAAGGCCCAACAGAACGAGCGTGAATTTTGTCTTTTACCATGTGATTTAATTTCATAACATATAGCTTGCCAACCACAACTTTTTGAGAAAATGTTTCTCCAGTTCTGCCATCATAAAGAGTAAATTTACCATTTTCTGGAAGCCCTGCTTTTTTGTATTCTTCAAAAATTTCATCGTCATCAGCACTATCAAATGGGTGAACAATAGCTTGATAATTTAATTTGTCTGCTGCTAAACCTAATGAAGCTTCAAAAATTTGACCGAGATTCATACGGTTTGGCACAGATAAAGCATTAATAATAATATCAACAGGAGTGCCATCTGCTAAAAATGGCATATCTTCTTTTGGTGCAATAAAACTAATAATACCTTTATTTCCATGTCTTCCGGCAAGTTTATCTCCAACCATAATTTTTCTTAATTCAGCAATTTCAACAAAAACTTTTTTTATTACACCAACGCCTAGTTGGTCGCCTTTTTTTCGTGAAAGTATTCTGTTGCGAATAATTCTTCCTTCTCTGCCATGAGGCAAAGACAAGGAGGTATTTTTGACATCTTTGGCCTCTTCTCCAAAAATAGCTTGCATCAACCTTTCTTCTGGAGTAAGCTCGACTTCTCCTTTTGGAGAAACTTTACCAACTAAAATGTCACCACTTTTTACTTCAGCACCAATACGAATAATACCTTCTTCGTCTAAATCTTTTAATAGTTTTTCTGAGACATTCGGAATATCGTTAGTTGTTTGCTCTGAGCCTAATTTTGTTTCTCTTTGTTCACATTCAAATTCTTCAATATAGATCGAAGTAAAAATATCTTTTTCTAAAAGCTTTTCTGAAATAACAATGGCGTCTTCAAAAGTGTAACCGTATCAAGGCATATAGGCAATAGTTAAATTACAACCAAGAGAAAGCTGACCATTTAAAGAAGATGTGTTGTCACATAGAGAATCTCCTTTTTTAACTTTTTGACCTTTTTGAACAATAGGAGTTTGTTTTAAGTAGGTGTTTTGATTAGTTCTGTTAAAAGAAGACAAAATGTGTTCTGTTTTTGTGCCGTCTTTATAATCAATAACTATTTTTGAATTATCAACCTCTAGAACAACCCCGTCATTTTTAGCTAAAATTAATTGTCCGGAATCTTTCATTACCTGTTCTTCAAGTCCTGTAGCGACTAAAGGAACTTCCCTTTTGACACATGGAACTGCTTGCCTTTGCATGATAGAACCCATTAAAGAACGATGTGTTTCGTCTCTTTCAATAAAAGGAATCAAAGCACTGGCTGGTGATAAAATTTGAAATGAATTTACATCCATAAGCTCAATTTCTTCAGCTGGAACATTTACAGTGTTAGCATTAAAGCGAACATCCGCCATATCTTGGGTTATTTTTCCATTTTTATCATAATCAATACAAGCATGAGTTATTTTATGGCGCTCTTCTTCTAGAGCATTTAATCAAACAATTTCATCTGTTATTTTTCTTTTATTAACTTTAAAATAAGGAGTTAATACAAAACCCAGCTCATTTACTTTGGCAAATGAACTTAAAGTGTTGACTAAGCCAACATTTTGACCTTCAGGAGTGTTAATAGGACAGATTCTGCCATAATGACTCAAATTAATGTCGCGAATCTCAACACCGCTTTTGGCCTTAAGCTTAATACCTCCAGGGCCAGTACAAGTTAATCTTCTTTTGTGCTCTAGTTCAGACAAAACATTTGTCTGTTCCATGTATTGAGACAAAGGAGAAGTATTTAAAAATTCTTGAGTAATGGCTGTGGTAATAACTCTTGGGTTTATCAATTGAGCTGGTGTTAAAGTGTTTGGGTCTAGACTGGTCATTCTGTCTTGAATAATTCTTCTCAATCGAGTTAAAGCAATATAAAATTTGTTTTGAAGTAATTCACCAGTAGAGCGAATACGTCTATTACCTAGATGATCAATATTGTCTCCTTCGGCTGAAGGGTCATTGTTTAACTTAACTAGCTCACGAAGAATATCAATAATATCTTCTTTTAATAAAATGCGATATTCTTTTCCTTCAATTGGATAATCTCTTTTTAATTTTTGATTCATTTTAAAACGTCCAACTTTATCTAAGTCGTATCTTTCAAAGCGACCGAAAAGATTGGTGAAGTAAGTAGTGGCATTGTCAATAGCAACTGGTTCGCCTGGTCTCATTTTGCGGTATATTTCTAGCAGAGCTTCATTTTGATCAGCAGTATAATCTTTCTTTAAAGTTTCTTCAATATGGCTGGTGTTGCCATTATCAATGTCATAAAATATTTTTTTAATTTCTGTATTGCTTTCAACACCAAAAGCTTTTAAAATAATAGTGGCTGGAACTTTTTTCTTACGATCTATCTTAGCAGTTATAACACCGTCATTTTCAGTAGTAAACTCAAGTCAAGCTCCTCTTTGAGGAGTAATGGATGCTTTAGTGGCATTGCCACCAGCACTATTTTTTAAAACAGTAAAAATAACTCCTGGTGATTTAATCAACTGAGAAACAATAACACGCTCATTACCATTTACAATGAAAGTACCGCTATCAGTTAAAATAGGAATGTCTCCAAAATAAACTTCTTGATCTTTTTTCTCTTTAGTGCGATGGTTTATTAGCCTTAAAGTAACTCTTAAAGCTGAATTATAGTGTAAATCTTTTTGTTTGGCAATTTCTGGATCAACTTTTGGTTCTTCTAAATAATAATCCACAAATTCCAAAGATAATTCTTTTTCACTATAATCTTTTATAGGAAAAACATCAAGAAAAGCATCTTTTATACCTTTTTTAATAAAATTTTCATAGCTTTTTCTTTGAAAAGCAAGTAATGATTCTGGTTTTAATTGAATATTATGCTTGGCAAAAGAATGCTTTTTAAGTGATTGAGCTTGTTTTAAGTTCATAAAAAAACTTTTAATTTTATTAATTGGCAATTATTTTATTGGGCTTGAAAAACATGGGCAATAATATTGCTCATTTTTAATCAATTTGATTTAAAATCAAGAAAAAACAACCTTTTTGACAAAAGGAGTACTTGGTAATTATATTAGTTTTATAATACCTTGTTTAATAATTTTATAGCGTTTAAAAATTTTTTACGATTTGTAAAACCTGTCTAATAATAGAAGCTATTCTTTCGCTAGTTTGGCTTTTGGATGCTTGTTTTTCGTAGTAAATTTCAAGGTTTTTAATATCTATTGATAGTAGATTATTACTATTTATTATATCATATTTTAAAAAATTGTCAATAGCCCCCAAAATACCTTGTTTTTCTATGGTTAGTATTTTTGACTTCATTTTATTGTTTTCTTTGTATTTTATCAATAATTGCATATTTTTCAGCTTTTATTAGCTTCCTAAGTTAAATTTTATGGAAAAATAATGATTTTGGCCATCAGTTGAAATTGACTCTAAAGGAGCTGTAACATTGGTAAAGCGATTGGTGCCTGCTAAATCACTTCTAAAGTTAGCAATAGCATTTTGAGTGGAGCTAACTCCTTGCAGAGTTACATTGCGCGATTCATTGCTAACAAAAACTTTCAAAATGTTTATTTTGTTTTTTTCTGCCAATTCAAAGCAAAACTTAATTTGACTATCTCAGTCAGTTATTTTTGAAACCACTGTCGAAATACTACCAATTTCTTTATTAAATTCATCTGCTTTTGCTTCAAGAACTTTTGTTCTATCTATCAGAAAGGTGTTGTTTGAGGTAACTAAATTGCTTTTTTGGATTAGTCTAGCTTCTTCTTCGGAAAAGAACACTGTTGACAAACTAAAAAATATGATAGCCAAGGAAACCATAACAGTAATTGATATTTTTCCCCACATAGATATAAATTTAATTACTTGATTTTGTTTATAATCCTCTTCTGTGCCTGTTTCCATTAAACTAACTAGAGAGTCTTGTGACCTTGGGATGGTGCCTCTTAGCGCGGTACCAATAATACTATACCATTCTTCCGCCACTTTTACTAGTTTGTGATTTTGTAATGTTAAAATTTCCAAATTAAAATTAGCCGAAACGAGACTGACTAGTTCATTTTTTAGTTCTGGGATAATGGAAAAAAGAAAAAAACTTTTTAACGATTGATTTTGCCTTGATTGACAAAAATTTGCCACTTGGCCAACTTTCTTTGCTAGATAAATGTGAAAATCTTTAGGACTTAGATTATTGTCTAGATCATAGCGAGCAATTTCGCTTAAACTGTCAAAATCATAAAAAACCAATCTGTTGTCTTTTGAAACAACGAGGTCAACACCATCTCTGTCTATATTAATTAAAAGATAACTTGATTGATTGGCACTGAATTTTTCAATAAATCTTAAAAGTCCAAGAGCAGGCTTTTCAACTGCAATTGTTTTAAAACCAGCCTTAGCCAAACATTCAATATATTTATTAATGCCATTTTTGTCTCCTACAGCTGCAAAAATAGTGTAGTTGTTTTGAAAAGAACTATCGTCAATAATTTCTCAATCAATATAGGCATTGTCAATTCTAATAGGAGATCTTAACCTCAAGTTCAATCTGACCGCTTCGGTCATACTTTCTTTTTTAGCAAGTTTCGGCACAGTAAGTATACTGGTAAAAAAGTTTTGTGGGGGAAGCGATAAAATTACATAGGGAGCTCCTTTTTTCTTTTTATTTATTTCTTTTTTAAGACCTATCAAGGCTTTTATTAAAAGTTCTTCGTTTTGAACAAAACCGTTATTAATGGTATTGGCTGGAGTGGGAACAATGGCTGATCATTTAATTGAATAATTACCATCATTTGAAAAGCAAAAACCTTTTATAACTCTATTGTTTATTTCAATTGCGCCCACCTCTTCTTCGGGAGCGAGCATTTTTTTAAATTTTTCTCAGTTATTTTTTGCTTTTTGACTCATAAATTATTTTTATTGAATTATTCTGGAAACCATTAATGGCTCATTTACCTCTTTTAAATTTGGTCAGTTCATATTTTTACATCTTGACTTGGAATAAGTATATAAAACTTCTTCAGTTTTGAGTTCATCGGAAATTATTATACCAGGAGCACAGCAAGATTTTTGAGAAAAAAAATTTCCATCTTGATTGCTGGCTGTTATTCATTTTACAGGTAAAACAGCGTGTTCAGCTGGAAGCGACACTGTATGACAGCTATCAAGTGTATCAACCGTAGAAATACTAACTGTTGTTAAAACACCTCTTTCATAATTATTCCAAGAATCATAAAAATTAACCTCACTAGCGCTCATATTTCTCTGCCTAAGAAGCAAAATATATTGAAGTAAGGTCGCGCTGTCAATAGCATTGTCATATCTTTCTTTTCTAATGCTGTTTTCTAAATTTTCTCACCTTCAAGCATTATAAGTAAACAAAGAAGTAGCTACTAAAATACTTAAAAAACCCAAAAGTAAAACAATAGTTATTGAAGCAATGCCTTTTTTCTTTTTTTTAAAATTAAAATATTTCATTTTGTTTTATTTTACAGTAAAGGCATTCTCTTTAATACCAATATTACCATAGAAATCAATTACATGCAAATCATAGACACCTGGTCTGGCATTTTTTAAATCAAATTTTCCGTCAGTAATTAAATCTTGAGAAACAAAAGTAAAATTATCTTTAGCAAAGATTGATGAAACACCCTGTCGAATTATTTTTACAAGCGGATTGTTATAGAAAAATGAACCAGTAATGCTAGTAATGCTTACTTCTGATCCAACATTGGCACTGGTTGGAATAATGCCTCCTAGGTTTCAAGTACGATGAGTGTTGTAAGTAAAATCTTGTGAAATAGCAACAGCCTTTCCTTCGTGTAAAGCAACATAATCATAGGTGATAGTTCCCTTTCTTGTTCTTGAATCCATGACTTTATAGTTTGATGTACCACAAACACTTGCTTGCCCTTGCCCACCAGTTTCACAATTAAAACTAACCCAACCAGTATTGCCGTTTCAAGCATAGCCATCTCAAATACCAGTGATTGGGTTGACAGTTACTTTATAATTAGAAGTAGCACAAATATTAGAGCCATCCGCTCCACCAGTTTTGCAGTTAAAACTAAACCAACCAAAATTGTCACTTCAGGCATATCCTTCAAGCTCGTTTGTGGTGGTGTTTAAGGTTATTTTATAGTCTGATTTACTGCATGAATTAGTATCTCTGCAGTTTAAAGATATTTTGTCTCCGCCACTTATAGCGACTGCTTGACCTGTAATGGCTCCTGATATTGGATTCAAGTTTATATTTTCAAAATTAATTCAACCTAAATTATCACTTCAAGCAAATTGATAGTAGTTGTCAATAGAAAAAATATTTTCTCCAAGATAAGGTTTGGGATTGTTGATTCTCATGCTAGGAAAAGGTCAGCTACATTTTCCTGCTTCACATGTTC
Organism: uncultured Candidatus Saccharibacteria bacterium; assembly: GCA_964475745.1. Classification (GTDB taxonomy): domain Bacteria; phylum Patescibacteriota; class Minisyncoccia; order UBA6257; family JAKLIH01; genus CAYGJE01. Next base: position 20,417 of record CAYYXO010000007.1, read on the forward strand.
CAAAAAAATCCTCTTGAGTGTCTATATAGCGTCCTTGACAATCAGCATCTGTTGAACATCCAAGACTAAAGATGGGAATAAAACTTATGGAACTTGGATTAAAAATATCATATCAATAAAAAACTTTATCACCAATAAGGTTTTTTCCTTCGTCACCCATATCATTTCTTTTTTCCCTCATCTCTGCCCTTATATCAACACATTCACATCCTGGGTAATTTAAGGGGTCTTCAACAAAAAGATGGTGACAACCTGCACAACCAGCGACATTATCACAAGGAACTTCTTTGCACTCACATACTCAACATGGAGCTTCTTCTTCTAGATCACATTCTGTTTGCATTCATTGAAAACTACAATATTGAATCATGCCTGGAAGAACTCTAACTGGATCTTCTGGAGGAAAAGGAATTCTAGGGTTTGGTGTTACTATTCCTCTTTTAGGAAAATCTAAATCAAATTCAATTGGGGAAATTCGATAACGCAAATCTTCAACATCTTGCTTGTTAGCAATTTTAGAAAAATTTAAAATTTCTCCAAAAATATTAAAAAGCAAAAAAGCGACTACACCAAAAATGCCTACATAGATACTTAGCTCAACAAAGGAAAATCCTTGTTTTTTGTTTTTTTGTTTATTCATAGAATAAAATTAATTTTTATTTAATAATAGTATAGGGATACTGTCCAAAATTAAACTTCAACTTATTTACGTTTAGGGCACTAAAAGGATCGGAGATGATTTTAAATCTAAAAAATTGGCAATTGTAGGGGGTTTGATTGTCTGTTTCTCAGCAAGAAGAAACTGAAATAGAATCATCTTGAACATGAGAATAATAATGGTCTACTGAACATCTGGCTGGATTTGAAGGGTTTGGCCCCATATATATTCATGAGTCTTCAGAAACTTCATTGCCCTCTTCATCAGTAATGCTATCTAAACAAGCCACTTGAATTTTAAAAGGCGCTCCTGTGCCTATTCAATGAAATGATGTCAGACCCATTTGTTTAGGAAAATTAAAGGTTGGGGTAATAAAATAACCTGCTAAATCTTGATCAGCTTTAACAAAATAACCTGATTGTTCACATAGTTCACATGTCCAAAATTCAGAACCAGGGTCTCCGCTACATTCAGTGCATCCGTTTTCATAATAAAAATTGATATTTTCTGCTTCACATACTTCTGATCCAATAATATATCTTCCACAACTTGGATCACCACAAGCAGAGTTATATTTTATAGCTCCACCAGCTGATTCACCTTCTCTGCCAAAAACAAATTTGCCACAGGTTGAACCATGTCAACTTCCCAAACCTCCTCCTCAAATATTTGATCCCGCATCTTGAACATAAAAAGTGTTGACTAAAGGTATTGTTTGTTCGCTTTTGTATTTTTGATAATTTAAACCTTTCCCATATTTAACAACATGAACACTCTTTATAAGCAATGGTTCAAATTTTGAAGAAGTTATTTCCCTGGCACATTCACTACCAACCGTAGGATTGCAGTTCAGACACTCAGACCCCAAAACCATACCGTTTTGAGCTGTACAAATTGGCTTATAATAATGATAATAGGTAAAGCCACCTTGATAGGGGTTATTTATTTCATTAACGCTTAAGGCTCGATTATAAATTCTAAGTTCGTCGATATAACCATCAAAATATTCACTATTTGATCCAGAATAACCTAAATAAATATCTTCAAAATTAATATCACCTTGTATGCTTCCTGGCTGAGATCAACTTTCTTTTAAAACTCCGTCAAGATATATTTTCATATCCGTGCCATCATAAGTAGCATCGATTTGATATCAATTGTTGGTTGCTAGATTAGCCGCATAAGTTTTTTCATATCTTGTGCCTCCAATATTTAAAGAAAATTGAATATTATTTTGATCAAGACCTAAAGCATAAATACCACTGTTATCTTTTTCTAGCAGACCTTGATAGCCTGCATCAAAACTATTTGCTTTAATATTAATGCTTATGGTAATATTGTCTAGGTCGTGAAAATGGGTATAATTGCCTAGAGAATCTGAAAAAACACCTCGACTGGCTAAGTTTTTATTAAACATTACACAGGCCCCACTTTTGCAACTTAGATAATTATTTTCTGCTCTTGCTTTCTCAATAAAAATTGGTAAATTGTCTGGAACACTAAAAGTTTTAAAACGAGGGTTTAAGCCTGTTTCAGTGATGTCATTGTAGGTAGCAACATTTAAAGCATCATCAAAATGCCAATAAGCTAAAAGTCCTATTTGTTCTAAATGGGCTAGATAGCGGTTTTTTATTTCAGCTTCTGTTAAAACTCTTTGGTGTATTTTAACTTCATCTAAATAACCAATAAAACCCACTAAATCATTCTCTTTAAAATAGCCAAACTTTAAGTCACGACCATTGGTTATTGATTTTGATACTTCATTAATTAAGGGAGAGGTATTTGCTAGCTGTCCGTCAACATAAATTTTTATATTTTTTCCATCATATAAAGCTACCAAATGATGCCATTGGTTATTTATTGCTGGGATGGCGGAGGTTAAGCTATAGGGAGTGCTATTAATTTCAAAGCCAATTTTAGGATAGCCATTAAAAATACCAAAATAATTATTATCTCCTCTGGACATAAAAACTTGATCTTTTGACGTGTTTTCTGTATTTACTCAAGCTTCTCAAGCCACATTGCCCACAAGAATTCCTGATTCAGGAAAAGTTATAGTGCTAGCCTTTGCTACTGTATCACTATAAAATTGCAAACAATTATTTAAAACACACCTGCCAAAAGAATTTACAATTATGGATGTTTCTTGGCATGACTCGCCAAGACAATCTATTTCACCCTTATAGCTACTTCTGTAACCTTGATCACCCTTATCTCTATCAGCCAATACATAGGTGCTGTCTTCTGGTATGCCATCAAAAGATCAGTGTCAAACATTTATATCTTCATTGAGAAAATATTTTTTTTGTTGGTTTAAAAATAAATTTGAGTCTTCATTATTAGCATACTTCATAAAAGTATAGTTTAAATGGCTTCCTTGAGTTGGAAAATAATCTAAACTAGAAAAACCTGAGACTATTTTATTTTGAGACAAAAAATATGAAATATTACGATCATTTATTTCTTTATAGCTTCTGGCTAAATCAACGGCAAAATTTTTTTGCTGATAATCAAAAAAACGAGTAGTAACAAAAGATAAATTAATCACAAAGGCAGTTAAGAAAAAAACAGATAGAGCAATGCTAAGAACTAGCTCTATTAAGGCTTGTGATTTTTTTTGTGATTTATTTTGTAAAACCATAAACAATCTTATATTAATACTTTACTAGATATAGTATAAGCTATTTGCTTTAAAAAAACAACTTATTCACAGACACAACTCCCTCCCCCTAAGTCAGCAAAACCGCCCGTACAAAATTCTACAATTTCTTCTTCATATTCAAAATGACAAGGAGATGGATATATTTTACCATTAACACAAACTTCCACTGTAAAACATATTTCAGAAGGGACTATTTCCTCTCTTATGTATACCTCAGGAAAACATTGATTAAGTGTTCTACTAGTATTTATAAAAATTTGTTTTTCATACCCTCCAACTTTTGATTTTATGGCTATCTCAAAAAGCTGACTACAAACAACATCGCCGTTTTCATCGCATAAATAATCCAACCCTCCTTCTTGAGAAAAAGGCGCTATAGGTAAAGAATAATCCATGTTGGCACAAAATCTTAAAGTTTTTTCTTCTCCTATTTCTAAATTAGAAAAATAGACATTATTGGGCAAATGAAAAACTTCTAAAACATCATCGGGAGTTTTTTTAAAAGAATAGTAGAAAGATTTGTTATTTTCATCTCTTTTAAAGCCAATGCCATAGTAAACTTGATGTTCATCAACCATTCCCGAAATGGCATATAGCTTATTTTGATTTCTAACTTTTTTAAAAAATTGGACAATGTCTGCTGCAGTATTGTTGACTGTCATTTTGGTCGCAGAATCCATCAAAAAATCAATGCTAAAAAAAGCAATAATACCTAGTAAAGCAAGCACAATGGAAATTTCTACTAAAGAAAATCCTTTTTTAATTTTTTTAAACAAACTTGTTTTTTTCATAATAATAATTTATTTATTAGAAATTACCAAGCATTTGATACATTGGCAAAATAACGGAGACTGCAATAACACCAATAACTCCTCCCATAATAATTAACATGACTGGCTCTATTAAAGCAACCAATGATTTTAAACTATTTTCAATTTCTTTTTCATAAAAAACTGATAGCGTGGCTAAAATTTCATCAATATGTCCTGCCTTTTCTCCAATAGCCAATAGATTACTTAAATACTTTGGAAAGTTCGTTTCTTGCCTAAAAGCCTCTCCAATAGTTAACCCTTTAGTTAAATAAATTGCTACATTGTAAAGTGATTTTCGAAAAACTTCTTCGCCAACAGAATCACTGGCTACCTTTAAAGAATCTACTAGAGGCATGCCTGCTTTTATCAAGCTGGAGAGAGTGGCGGTTAATCTTTGCAAAGCCATTTTTTGAATAAAATTGCGCACTGGTGGTATTAGGCGAATAATGGCAGCAAATTGTTTTTGACCAGTTTTATGTTTAAAAAAATATAGATAAAGAAACACTGGTATCAAAAACACAATAAAACTAACCAGCAACATATTTTGATTAAAAAAATTACTAACATTAAACAAAAATTTGGTAAAAGCTGGTAGCTCTAATCCGGCTTGCATGAAAGAAGTGCCCATCTTTGGAAAAAGAAAAGTCATTAAGAAAAACAAAAGCACCACCGTCATAACTAGCAAAATTACTGGATAGGTTAATGAAGAAATAACTTTGCCTCTTAAATCTTTTTCTTTTTCAAGATTAACAGCAATTTTTTCTAAAGTTTCCTGTAAAGTTCCGGATTTTTCTCCTGCTTTAATTAAGTTGATAGTAACATAGGAAAATACTTTTTTATTTTGCTCAAAAGTGGTATAAAAAGGATTGCCTTTTTCAAGATTTGTTTTTGCTTCAAGCAAAAAAGACTTTATTGGACCCGCAGAATAATCTTGCATTAAAACATCAACTGCTTTTAAAATATCTGTACCAACTTTAAGCATTAAAGCCAAATATTTAAATAAAAAAATCTGATCAGATAAGCTAATTTTAGGAGAAAACAAAGTTATTGATTTGTATTTGCTTTTTACATTGACTGGAACTATTTTTATTGGCTTGAGCCTTTGATTGCTTAAAAATTTTAAAACATCTTCGAGAGATGGCATATCGACATCTCCTTCAATAAAAATATTTCTTTGATCAAAAGCAGTGTAGTGAAAAAGCATAATAAAAATTAATTTTAGTTGTTAGACCTTAGTTATTAAAAATCTTGGTAAAAAAAATAATCACCAAAATCCAAAAACTAAAAAGTTATTCTTTAATAACTCTAAATATTTCTTCAATGCTGGTTAAACCAACTTGAGCCTTAGAAATGCCATCGTCAAACAAAGTTCTCATGTTTGTTTTGCCAGCAATTTCTCTTAGACCGTCTAAAGAAAAATGAGCGGTTTGCATAAAGTTTCTCATCTCTTCATTGACATTAAAAATTTCAAATACAGCAACTCGGCCCTTGTAACCAGTGTTATTACATGCTTTGCAGCCAGAACCTTTATAAAGCTCATTGGGTACAACATAACTTTTCTTTTTGAAAGGAGAATTTTTGTGTTGCCTTTCTATTTGGGCTTTAGTTTCATTTGAAAGTTTATAGCTGTGAATACAATTTTTACATACGCGTCTTACTAAACGCTGAGCGACAACAGCATTGATGGTAGCTGCTACTAAAAATTGCTGTACCCCCAAGTCAAACAAGCGAGGAACTGCTGTAGTGGCATCGTTTGTGTGCAAAGTGGAAAGAACTAGATGCCCAGTAAGAGCAGCATTAACTGCAATACCAGCAGTGTCACCATCACGAATTTCACCAACCATGATAATGTTTGGGTCTTGACGCAAGATAGATCTTAAGCCATTAGCAAAATCTAAGCCTGCTTTTGAATTTACTTGTATTTGATTTACATATTTTAATTCATATTCTATTGGATCTTCAATAGTAACAATATTTACTTCAGGCCTATTTAATTGGCTTAAAATAGAATATAATGTGGTAGTTTTACCAGAGCCAGTTGGCCCAGTAACCAAAATCATACCATAGCTTCTTTTAACATTTTCTTTCATGACTTCAACTGCATCTGCTTCCATGCCAAGCTCTTCAAAGCTTAGTGGCTTTAAAGCTCCTAAAAGCAAACGCATATTAATCTTTTCGCCATAAAGTGTTGGCAAGACAGAAATACGAATATCAAAGACATCATCTCCCTTTTGATATTTAAATCTACCGTCTTGAGCGCGATTATGCTCATCAATTTGAAGTCCAGATAAAATTTTAACTCTAGCGACTATAGCACCGTGAATTTCTTTTGGCAAGCGAATAATTTCTCTTAAAATGCCATCCACTCTAAAACGAATTAAGATCATATCTGGCAATCTTTCAATGTGAATATCAGACGCATTTAAAGATGAAGCATAAATGATAATCGTGTCAAACAAAGAAACAATCGGCATTTCTGAAGCAGCATCAGCCTCTGAAAGACCTTCTAAACCGACTGCCTTTCTTAAATTTTCTTCAATAATAGTAGCAAAATTTTGAGTAAGTTGTTTTCGGTAAAGAGCAAAAGATCCTTTAAGATCATCTTCTGTAGTTAAAAATATTTTTACTGGAGTGTTAGCGTATCGTTCGATAAATTTTGCTGATTCTAAATCGGTTGGATCAACCATGGCTAAATATAAATAACCGTCTTTTTTATCAAAAATAACTGCACCTCTAGATCTAGCAATATCTTCGGGAATAATATTTAAAACTTCGAAGTCAATGTCTTTACCAATTAATTTAACTCTTGGCGTATTAAAATATTTGGCCAATAAGTCAATTAAATAGTCCTGAGTAATAACCCCTTGAGAAATTAAAAGATCGCTGACACTTTGCCCAGTGCGTTTTGACATTTCTAAAACATGATTAAATTTTTCTTCTGTTACTAGGCCTGTTTTAAGCAAAACAGGTTTTAAAATTTGCAAAGCAACTTTCATAAAAATAAATTTTAAAAAATATTACCAGTTGTTTTATTTAAACAAAAAGAAAATATCATAAAATTGTTTAATAAGGGAATATCTCAAAATAAGATAATTAGGTATTGCATGTAAGAGTATAGCAAAATGTAAAAAAGAAGACAATAGAGACGCTGGTATTCAAAGAAAAAGCATGGGAATTCTGTCTTCAAGGGCTGTTTTAAAATAACGATTTTTTCAGTAAAGTATTAGATTGATAAGTTGTAAAACAAGTAAAACTAAAACCACACAAACAATAAAAATTATTAATCAAGGCCAAGGGCTTAAAATAATTCCTAGAGCAATTAAATAGGGCTCTTGATCATAGAAAAATCTTTCTTCAAACCTTTGGTTGATAATTTTTGTTGTTTTATAAATTATAAAGGCGCTGAAAACCGTAATTAAGGGGATAAGCCAATAATGATTAAAGCTAAACTTTATTAAATATGGAATTTCAAGAAAAAAACTAGTTGTTGGGCTTTGGCTTCAAGCTCAATAGTTTATAATAGTTGAATAAACTGCTTTAAAAACAATAAAAAATAAGTTGAGGTAGATGGTTTTTAAAATAATTTGAACAGCTGGAGGTTTTTTATTAATTAATCATAAGCTAGTTAACCCTGCTAAGGTTAAAAAACCAATAACAGGGTTAACAAAATAATAAACAATATTGTTTAGTGTTCCAAGATCAATAGTAATCATTGTTTAATATTTACTATTAGGCTGGGGCTGG
>CAYYXO010000008.1:0-25124 GCA_964475745.1 uncultured Candidatus Saccharibacteria bacterium
GAACGCTTATTGGCAATGAGAGCAACAACGCTTCTGGGCTTTTATCAGTCACTGCCTTTTCCCAAGAAGCAATTATGTTGTTACATCTATCAGCAATCTGTATAAAAAATTTTTCCTCTTTATCACCATAAAAACCATAAAAAAAGAACAGCTCGGGCACAACTTTAAGCATTTTTTCCTCCTTCATATATTTTAATTTTTCAAAGGCCTGATTCGCATACCCACATACTACCACAAAAACTATGCATAGTCAAATCAAAAAACCACAGAAAAAAGACCGGGATATTCCCGGCCTTTAAAAAACATTTTTGTTATTCTTGTGATCGCATTTCTGCAATCTTTGCGAATAATGTTTTTGTTAAAACTCTCCTGCAAATATCAGCGGATTTTTTAAGTGATGCTTTATAAGCAACCACAGCGAGAGCAACAAAATTATCTTCAATAGCATCAGCATCGGCACCACAAGCAACAGCAATAGCAGCAGCATCGGCAGAAACAGTAGCATAATAATAACGAAAATTTCTTCTAGAACGGTTAAAAATACCATCATAGGCAGCGGCATAGGCAACTTCAGCGGCGACAAAGTCAACAGAACTTGTGTTGGCAGCCCAAAAAGCGGCTCGATCAGCATGATCATCGTCAAATTGAGCACTATAAACAGCTTGTTCTAACTCTTCTATGCTTGCTTTCCCCTCACCAAATGCTATTGCCATATCAACAGCTTTTTTACTCGTATCCTTTTCAATAAGATGGGTAATTGTTTGTGCTATCAACCCTTTTGCAAGAGTTAATTCTTTAAGAGAAATTCCAAGATTTTTTGCGAATTCAATCATCCAATCGCCTCTTTTACATTTCTTCCATGCTCTTTTAATTGGTTCATGCTCATCAAGAAACATTGTTCCTTTACATGCATTAGCCCAAAGCTCATCAATTTTAGGCATTTTTCTACTCTCCTTTCGTCTATGTTTTAATTTTTTAAATTACATATTCATACATACCCAAATACTACCACAAAAACTATGTGTAGTCAAATCAAAAAAGGTGAATTAAAGTTCAAAGTGCAACAATAAAAAATCAAACCGCCCAACACTATTTGACGCTGGGTCAGAACTTTTTTTATGAGAAATGCTGTTGATATTGTTAAGGTATAAAAAAGCGGGAGCAAAAGCTCCCGCTATCTGTTCTCTTTAATCAATTACAAAGGGCTAAAAAATCTTAACCTGCCCTTTAAAGTGCTATCCAAATAACCAACAAAATCTTCTTTGGTTATTTCTTTTGCCAAGCGAAAAACTACAGAAAAATCAAAAAGATGCCCACAAGCACATTTTTGATTTTCCTTAGCAAAAGCAGCCATTTGCATTACGTCAACCTCGAAAACTTTTTTGCAATTAGGACATTCCATACCAATTATCACCACAATCTTTTTACATAAAATATTCATTTTTACTCCTTTCTTTTCTTTTCTCTTTTATTTCAAATTCTAAAATTAATATACATATGACATTATAGCTATTTATTCTTCACTAAAAAATTTCTTTATATCCGCTTCAAAATAATTACTGCCCTTTATCATTTTATATTGACTATAATCTTTGCTCATATTTGAATTATAAACCTCTTTAAATACTTTTTCTATTACGTCTTGTAAACCATGTTCTAAAATTGTTCCATATACAGCAAAAAGTATATCTGACAACTCTTTAGTCACATTTATAATGTCGTTTCTTTCAACTCCTTGTAAATACTCTTCTACTTCGTCTTTCATTAATTTATATCTCAACAAAAACCTATCTTCTGGTATTAAAGCAGACTTCTTTAGAACGGGGACGTTAAATTTTCTATGAAACTTTTCTACCATATTTATTTCTTTTTTCATATTTTTTTTTACTCCTTTTTTAATTTTCAAACAACAAATTTACACACCCAAATACTACCACAAAAAACACATATAGTCAAATCAAAAAACCATTGACTTTGCCAATGGTTTTTTTGGTTTATCTTGTCGTCATCTTTCTTTAAGCAGGCCTTGCCTGCCGAAGATTTATCGTAGGCAGGTTTGCCTGCTAGAGGCAGGGGCGATAGGAGTCGAACCTACAACCTTCGGTTTTGAAGACCGTTGCTCTGCCAATTGAGCTACGCCCCTAAAAATAGAAACACAAAGAAGCAAAACCAGGTTTTACTTCTTTGTTTCCTTGTGTAATGTATGCTTTCTGCATCTTGAGCAATGCTTTTTAAATTCTAGTTTTTCTTTTATAGTCTTTTTGTTTCTTCTTGTACAATAATTGATTTCTTTACAAACTTCACATTGCATTTTTGCTAATATTTCTTTTTTCATTATAGATATATTTAATTTTTAATCCTTTGCTTTGAGCCGGAGGAGAGAATCGAACTCTCGATCTCGTCATTACCAATGACGTGCTATACCACTAAGCCACTCCGGCAATGCTTAGTTTAACATTCTTATGAATGTTTGTGGACAGGATAGGATTTGCACCTATGTAGGCATTACACCAACGGATTTACAGTCCGCCACGTTTGACTACTCCGTCACCTGTCCATAACAAAAACCCTTACCTAAAAAGGTTTGAGCCGAGAAAAGGATTTGAACCTTCAACCTACGGTTTACAAAACCGTTGCTCTACCGTTGAGCTATCTCGGCATAATGCTTAAGCTTAATGCTTAAACATTGTAACATAATTTTTTATTTTTTTGAAGTGCCTTTAGCATAATATTCTTTCAAAACTTTTTGCAACTTTTCATCATCTTTGTCTATTTCTCAAGCTTTAAAAAGTAAGGCGTGGCAAGTATTAAAATCTTCTTTGTTTTTGTAAATTTCAGCTAACTTCAAACAACCTTCTATAGTTGGGTTGTTTTTAATGCTATCAATATAGCTTATTTCTAACATCGAGACTGTTTCTTCCTCTTTTGCAAAGTCATAGTCTGATAAACTGGAAACATTAAAACTCTTCTTTTCCTCTGTTTCTTTTTTTAAATTTTTAAGAACTTTAGTGACTGTGTTATCTAATCTCAAAATAATAATCCTACATCTTCTTAAAAATTTTTCGAGCATCTTTTTTGTTTGAGCTTCAACTTTGTCTAAGTCAATTTTTACTTTTGATGCTTTAACTTCCTCTTCTGTCTTTTCTTGTTCATTTAAAACGCCTTTTCTTATTGATTTTTTAACCAATAAAATTAATCCTATTGTGCCTATTATAAAAAATAATAGAAATCAGTAGTTAAACATATTTATATTTGAAATCTTATAAATTTGACAATGGAGATTTTGGCATCTAATTCTTTTCCTTTATTTTCTAACAATTTTTCGATTGTTTGACTGTCGTCTTTAATGAATGGTTGAAAATACAAGCAAATTTGAGCTAATCTTTTTTGAATTCTTCCCTCTCTCATCTTTTCTTTTATTTCTTCTGGTTTGTTTTCTTGGGTTAGCTCTTCTTCAATAAAATCTCTTACATTTTTCATATCTTCCTCGGATAAGTCGTCTTTTGAAACAGCCAAAGGAGCCATAGCAGCAATTTGCATTGATAAATCAAAAGCAAGCTGCTTAACTTGGTCGTTTTGTCAAATATCTTTATCAGCTTTCATTTCCAACAAAACGCCCAAGCGACTTCCTGCGTGAATGTATGATGTAATAAATCCATCTGTTGTTTCTAGTCTTGCTACTCTTCCTAGTTCCATCTTTTCTCCAATTTTTGCAACTAAATTGCGAATTGATGAATCAACTGTTTCAGCATCACCAACATTTTGTTCTAAAATAGAGGCCACATTTTCTTCTGACTCTCAAATTTTTCCTTGGTTTTTTTCAGCAACATTTTTAGCAATAACATCTGCTAGAGCAATAAACTCTTCGTTTTTGGCAACAAAATCTGTTTCACTTCTAAACTCTATTAAAGACCCTATTTTATTGTCTTCGCTTACAAAGCTAGCGGCTACTCCGGCCTTTGTTTCTCTTTCGGCTTTTTTATCTGCCTTAGCTAAACCTTCTTCTTTTAAAATAATTCTTGCTTTTTCAATATCATTTCCAGCTTTTTCTAAAGCTTTTTTACAATCCATAACGGAAACACCTGTCTCTTCACGAAGCTTTTTAATTAATTCCATTGTATCCATAAATTAAAAGTTTAATGTTTTATTAATTTAAAGCTATTTTATTTTTATGCTTGATTTTATTTCTCCAAGAATTCAGGCAATAGCTGAAACTGAGCTATCATTTGAAGGAATTGGGCAAGTAATTTTTGTTGGGTTGTCGTCATTGTCTAAAATGGCAATAACTGGAATTTTACTTTTATTTGCTTCTACTACGGCTGTTTGATGATAATTGGGATCAATTACAAAAACCAATTCTGGCTTTTTGGTTAAACCAGCCAAACCACCAAATCTTTCTTCCAATTTTTCCAATTGTCTTTCTATTTTTATTCTTTCTTTTTTGGTATATTTATCAAACTCATTGTCAGCAAATTTTTTCTTTAAATCCAAGTAATATTTAATTCTTTCGCTTACTGTTTTAAAGTTAGTAACCAAGCCACCGATTCATTTATTTACCACAAAAGGTTGCTTTAGATATTTTGCAATATCTTTTACACAATCTCTTGCTGAAGGTAAAGTGGCAACAAACAAAACTAAACCATTGTTATCAATAGTTTTTTGGATCATTTCTTTGGCTTCCTCTAGCTTAAAATAGGTTATTTCCAAATTTATTACCTCAATATTATTTTTTGTTGGTAAAATAAATGGAGCTGCTTTTGGATGCGTTTTTGACTTACGATGGCCATAATGAACACCATTTTGGATCATATCCTGTATCTTTCTTTGATCTATTTCCATTTTTATTTTTTAAAAACATTTATTAATTCAAGCCTAACGGAATAAATAGGGCAAAACAAGCAAAAACTTAGCATTTAATTGCTTGATTACGCCTCTTAGGCTTTACCGTTTTGTAGTTATTATTATAGCACAAAAAAACACATAAATCAAGAGTTTAGCAAACATTCATTGTCTCCATTTCAAAAACACAACGTAAAAAAAGTCTTTTTTACTTTAAATAATGCTTTTAAAAAAAGATCTTGTATTTTTTAAAACGGAGGTTTTTTAGCTGGAACATAATTAATTAAATCCGGCGAGAAGCAAACTGGCCCCATATCACGTGGTTCAGTAGGAAAACAATTACATTTTATATCGATATATGCCATATTATTTCATTCATCAAATTTTTCACGCACCATTCCGATAGCGATATTATCTCCATTGTTTTTTATATTATTAAAATTGCAATTGGCTTCGTTAAAAACGCCTTCTCATTGCCTTGTTTGGTTATTTTCTCGATATTGTCAGCAAGAACCATAATGGCTTCTGTATTTTAAAGTTGAAAAACTTGGCTCAATTGGCAAAAAGCTTTTACTTTTTCTTTCTATGTCTAATAAAGAAAGAGCATAACTTTTTTGATTTTTTGTTGTTAACAAATACATATCATCAAAATATCTTTCTTCAAAATAATTGATTTGGCTCTTCCTTGTTGGGTTTGACTGGGTTAAAATATTATATTTCATAATTTTACCGTCTGTCTGTCCTTCTGTATAAGATAGATTGCATATGTCCTGAGGACTGTTGTCTGTATACTGCGGTGGGTCAGCCACAAAATAAATTCTGTGGACATTGTTGTCTTGACATCTAAATCTAAATCAAGTTCTAAAACGATCCCCTGCTTTTATTTCCGGAACATGAAAAATATTACTCGAGTCAAGAGATCTAGATCAACTAAATTCGCCCATTCTGTCGACTCCTTCATGCCATTTAAAAGGATCTCTGCTTTCCTGAGTTCTTCCTGGTGTAGCATAGTTTAAATAATTATAGGCTGCTGATGATGGCAACGCTGGAGAACGTATAGGCTTTATCGTGTATAAACCATTATAAAAAAATCCATACGTTTTTCAAATATCTTCTATGTTTTGGCTTCTTCATTGTTGAGCTAATAAGGCGTCTGTATTTGAGCAGCCCATCGGAGAAATTCTTGTTTGACTAAAATTTGGATCAATATACTCTCAAGAATTTCTAGGCGTTCAAGTGAGAGGATATAGATGGTGAGTTAATTTAACCCCTGAAAAATCTGACCCGTCTCCAGGCATTTTAACTGGATCTCCAACCATGCCAGCAAAAAGACTTATTCCTGACATTTTCTCTCCCACATTTGCAATACCAACTTCAATAATCGCTTCTCCAACTTCATTATATCGAACATTTTCTGCGCCCTTGTTATGCGAAGAAACTTCATCTCTGACTATTCCACTATAAACATCTTCTTCGTTTAAAACCTTTCAAATGCCGCCTGATCCTTTAAAATTTTTAGCCTCATTGGTGCTCAGACTTACGTCTCCCAGCGTATTAGCCCCTGCCGCCATATGATCCATGCTTTTATAAGAAGTATGCCCCCTAAAGTAGCTAACAAAAGGAACTAAGTCGGGAAGTCTTTGATTAGAAAACACGATTGAATAATCAGGAACTGTTCCGTCTATTTTATAACTTGGCCAACCACTCTCGCCAGTATTTTTAAATTCTAAGACCTTGCAATCTTTCGCACAATTAGAATAAGAGCCATATAGCCCAGTAAACGATTGTTCGCACTGCCTAGTTAAAATATTACAAGAATATCTAGTAATTTTATGCTTTAGAGAACAATCATTTTCACAAGAAGCCAAAGAAGAATATTTACCTGTTGCATAAGGAACAATAACACACCTTCCGATTATTTCATTACAGCTATATTCAGGAGATCTAATATCGCCAATTCAAACTTTTTGAGAATAATTATTCCTATCTCCTCTAATCAAGTTTATTAGACTTTGTATGCTACATCGTGCATTTTGAGTAAATGTTTTTTCTGGTGATTCTCTATAATTAAAATTTATACCCGAAACCGGCCTAGGGGATAAAAATCTATGTACTGCAAAACTTTTGTTATTTATCAAAACATCATAAGTTACTTTTCTAGATCCACCTACTACAACCACTCCTCCAATATTATTTTCAACTCTATTTTCAATAATTCTACCTTTATTAACATCTTCTAACCTAGAAAGATGCGCGTATTCATTGTTTGTTTTTATTAAAAAACTATCGTCTATTTTTCTTCCAAGACTTATCTTTATATTTTTTGTCTCTTGTAGAATTTTACCCTCCTTCATATAAGAGCATTCTACTGACAAAGATAAATCGCTTGCAATATCGTTTATTTGTGAAAAACCAAAAGTATGTATCGCTCCATCATCTTTTCAGCTATTAATTGTCGGCGAAGAAGTTCCTTTACAGCCCCAAGTTCCAGGCTGTAACGTAGAGGATCCTGCTGCTCAAAAAATCTTAAAACTATCACCTCTATTGATAACTTTTTTATTTAAATCTTCTACTGCTATTTTGTCGTGCAAAGGAATTACAGCTATTTTTAGCCAAACATCTTTATTTAAATATTTGCTTGTTATGTCTTCCATGTTTTCGCTCTCTTGTCTATGTCTTTTTTCTTCCTCTATTAATAGTTGCACTAGCTCGTCTTGCGTAGGAATAAGATATTTTTCTCTCTGCTCTGGACTCAACACCTCTTCAACTCTTCTAAGAATATCTTCCCCTACTCGTTCAATTCTTTCAACTTCAATATCTAGGGTTGGAAAAGCAATTCTGTCATCAGCTGTTCTGCCCAACAATCCCTCTCCTATTGAAATATTACATCTTGATTCTGAAACATTGCCATTTTTATCTGTTACTTTAAGGTTAACAGCATAGCTTCCTTCTCTTGTAAAGGTATTGGTAATTGTTCTGTTGTTACCTGAAACATCTCCTGATCATTGATAGGTATAAGGAGCTACTCCTCCTAGTATCTGAGAAATAAAAGTAACTGGTTGGTTTGTTTTTGGCTCTCTTGGAAATGGAATGCAAATTGACTGAAAAGTTGAAGTTGTTGCTCTTGGTGTTGCTGTTGCTGTTTTAGGAGTTGATTTGGTAAGTTCTTGATTGGTAAAAGTATCAAAGGCTTGGCATAAGGCTCTTCTGGTTGATTCATCTACTTGACCTGTTTGGCTAAGATTAAAAGATCGTTGAAAGTTTTTAACAGCTTCTTCTGTTAAGTTACCATAAAACCCAGTAACTAATTTTCTTGCATAGACCTCTTTGTAAAAAGAAAGAAACGCTTGGAGTGATTCAATCTCTCTTCTTGGCGTTATGTCATTTCTTTTAAGGTTTGCATTGAAAGGACATTTATAGAAAAAGAAACAAATGCTTTCTTTTGTTCTTGCATCAATAGTTCCTGTTGCTGGTAAGTTTTCACTTTTTTGTATTTCTTTAATTACTGCTTCTGTCAAGCTACCATAGTATCCTGTTATTGGGCCAGTATATGCTCCTACTGATTTTAAAAGTATTTGAAGCTTAATGATTTCTGCTTTGTTATTGTCTGTTTGGTTTCTAATTGATAAATTATTAAACTCAAAGCAAGCAAAGGTTTCATTTGCTAGAAAAAGAAATACTACTATTAAACTAATTTTTAAAATATTTTTTATCATTTTACAAATTAACTTTTACTGTAAAAAGTATAACAAAAAGTCCGCTTTTATTCAAACGCTTTAAGGAGTTTCTCTTGCAGACACATATTCTTTTAGCTCTGGGCCAAAGCAGAAAGGTTTGCCGTCTTTATCTTTAAAACAATTACATTGTATGTCAATATATGCCATATTGTTTCATTCATTAAATGTTTCATAAACCATGCCTATAGAGATTGATTTACGATCTCCGTCACCATTAATTGATAACGCCTCTCTTTTGGGACAAGCTTCATATCTTAAATCAAATGGCAAACAAGATCTTGGTTCAAGATAGGTGAAAGATGGTCTAGCTGAAGAAACAGTTGAATCAGGAAGAGAAGTTCTCAATGCATTAGATAATATAGGTAGAGGTCTGTTTACTGATGAAACTGGCCTATTTTGAGAAAGATACAGAAAATGATTATTATGAGAATTACCTGTTCAATATTTATCTGAACAATTTAAACCAGAAGTATATAAATCATCAAAAAATCTATCTGTATATTTATTTACTTCATCTTTTTTTAAATCTCGAAAATCAGGCAAGACGCAGTCTCCTGGGCCAGAATATAATTTTATATTATTTTTATATGATCATGATGAATGATCTTCCTCTCTTTTGTTATATGCTAAAGGTGCATTATACATGCAAGAAAAATATTTAGAGTCCATCTGATTTCTGTTTACAATATTTGCATTTGGATCAATAAAGTTTAACGGCAAAAAACTGGTATATTCACCATTAAATTTATCCGATCACCTTGTTGGTTGATTAACTTTTGATTTATTCCCGCTATATCTAGTTAAAATATTATATTGCATAATTTTACCATCTGTCTGCCCTTGTGTATAAGATGGATTGCATATATCCTGAGGACTGTTATCTGCATACTGCGGTGGGTCAGCCACAAAATAAATTCTGTGAACTTTGTTATCTTGACATCTAAATCTAAATCAGGTTTTAAAGATATTGCCTGCGCTAATACCAGGAACATAAAAAATATTATTTGAGTCAAGTGATTTTGGCCATTGAAACTCTCCCATATATTCAATGCCATAATGATGCTTATATGGGTTCATTCTCTCTTCACTTCTTCTAACATAGCCATAGTCCCAAATATTTCTTATCCTATCTTTTAAACTTGGGTTGTTTTTTTGAGTATAGGTGACTGGATATAAATGATGTGTTAATTTTACACCTTGGTCTAAGCCATCTCCTGGAAGATTTAATGGATCTCCCACCACAGCGGCAAAGGTATGCAAACCAGCAGGCATGCTTCCAATATTTGCAATTCCTGCTTCTATAATTGCTTCTCCGTACAAAAAACAATGATTATTACCGGGCGTAGTACTATCTCCCTTTAGTAAGTCTAATCCTTGATAGGATTGATTTATTGATTTTGCTATATGATTATTTTTTGAACCAAGATCTCAAACTCCGCCTCCTGTCTTTTGAATTTCAGTACAATTACCTGTGGCCAACATAGCTGGATCAGAAAAAACATGATCAACATCTCCAGAAGAAACTATACCTCTAACAGAAGATACAAACGGAACTAAATCAGGAGTTTTGTTAGGATCTCCCTGTACAACTGAATAATATGGGTTTGTGCTGCTAAATAATATTTCTGGATATTCTGCCGCTCTTTTTCAATATTCCCACTGGCGACCATATAAGTTTTCTTTGCCTTTTAATTCCGTTACATAGCAATCTCTCATACAATTAGAAAAAGAAGCATACATTCCTAAAATAGACGGTTCACAAGCCCTTGTTCTAAGATTGCAGCTATACCTTGTAAGTATGTCTTTTTTTACACAATCTTTATTGCACTCCTCCAAGGTGGCATATTTGCCTGTTGCATAAGGAACAATGACACATCTTCCTGTTATTTGACTACAACTATAATCTGTTGGTGGAAATATATCACCAACACATGTACCTTTAGTTAAAGTTTGTATCCTACATTTATCATCTGCGTACCTTTTATAATCAACTTCTTTTTGTTTTTCAATTTCTATCTCGATCTCTTCTTTAACAACATTTTCCTTGCTGCTTTTTTCTCTCTGCTCTGGACTCAACACCTCTTCAACTCTTCTAAGAATATCTTCCCCTACTCGTTCAATTCTTTCAACTTCAATATCTAGGGTTGGAAAAGCAATTCTGTCATCAGCTGTTCTGCCCAACAATCCCTCTCCTATTGAAATATTACATCTTGATTCTGAAACATTGCCATTTTTATCTGTTACTTTAAGGTTAACAGCATAGCTTCCTTCTCTTGTAAAGGTATTGGTAATTGTTCTGTTGTTACCTGAAACATCTCCTGATCATTGATAGGTATAAGGAGCTACTCCTCCTAGTATCTGAGAAATAAAAGTAACTGGTTGGTTTGTTTTTGGCTCTCTTGGAAATGGAATGCAAATTGACTGAAAAGTTGAAGTTGTTGCTCTTGGTGTTGCTGTTGCTGTTTTAGGAGTTGATTTGGTAAGTTCTTGATTGGTAAAAGTATCAAAGGCTTGGCATAAGGCTCTTCTGGTTGATTCATCTACTTGACCTGTTTGGCTAAGATTAAAAGATCGTTGAAAGTTTTTAACAGCTTCTTCTGTTAAGTTACCATAAAACCCAGTAACTAATTTTCTTGCATAGACCTCTTTGTAAAAAGAAAGAAACGCTTGGAGTGATTCAATCTCTCTTCTTGGCGTTATGTCATTTCTTTTAAGGTTTGCATTGAAAGGACATTTATAGAAAAAGAAACAAATGCTTTCTTTTGTTCTTGCATCAATAGTTCCTGTTGCTGGTAAGTTTTCACTTTTTTGTATTTCTTTAATTACTGCTTCTGTCAAGCTACCATAGTATCCTGTTATTGGGCCAGTATATGCTCCTACTGATTTTAAAAGTATTTGAAGCTTAATGATTTCTGCTTTGTTATTGTCTGTTTGGTTTCTAATTGATAAATTATTAAACTCAAAGCAAGCAAAGGTTTCATTTGCTAGAAAAAGAAATACTACTATTAAACTAATTTTTAAAATATTTTTTATCATTTTACAAATTAACTTTTACTGTAAAAAGTATAACAAATTTTTGAAAAGCAAGCAAGGGAAAAAGGCCCTAAAGGCCTTTTTAATTGTTATTATTTTCTCAAACATCAGGATCATCTAGCTTACGCATTGACTCAATAATATTTTCTATGTTTCCTTGCATTATTGACTCTATGCCATGAAAATTTTCTCCCAGCCGATGATCCGTGATCCTGTCTTGTGGAAAATTATAGGTTCGTATTTTTTCGCACCTTTTGGCTGTACCAACTTGCTCTCGTCTTTTATCATCAATGTCTCCAAATCTTTTTTCTTTTTCTGCTTCTCATAATTTTGACCTCAGAACCCCTAAAGCTCTTTCTTTGTTTTTTAGTTGAGATCTTTCTACTTGACAAGACACCACAATGCCTGTTGGCTTATGCTTAATGCGAACAGCTGTTTCTACTTTTTGAACATTTTGGCCTCCCTTTCCTGATGATTTAAAAAAATCATACTCCAAATCACCATCTTTTATTTCAACTTCTTTTTCAGCTACTTTTGGTAAAATTGCTACTGTGGCAGTTGAAGTATGAATACGCCCTTGTTTTTCTGTTGTGGGCACTCTTTGTACTCGATGGACACCTGCTTCATATTTCAAATCTCGATAACAACTTTCACCTTTTATTTCTGCTACTACCTCTTTATATCCTCCAGCATCATTCATGTTTTCGTCCAGAATAGAAATTGCTCATTTTTTTTTCTCACCATATCTCACATACATGCGATATAAATCAAAGGCAAAAATTGTTGCTTCGTCTCCACCGGTACCCGCTCTAACTTCCAAAATAATATTATTTATTTTGTCGTCTTCTGACTGGTTTTCCAATTCAAGCATTTCATTTACTTGTTTCAATATTTTTTCTTTTTTGATTTCATTTTTTTCTAAATCTTTTTCGGCTTCTTTTATCATTTCTTCGTCTGTTTCTTGATTTATAATTTCATTATCTTCTAAAATATGTTTTTCTACTTTTTCTAAATCTTCTAGATAAAAAAGTCATTTATCAAGATCTTTTAAACCTCTAACTAATTGCTCATATTTCTTCTGATCTTTTATCACTTCAGGATCACTCATTTGGCTAATAATATCACCTTTATCTTGTTTTAATTTATTTAATTTTTCTTGTAATGCCTCTTCCATAAAATTTATAGTTTAATTTCTTTAACATTGATAGATATATTATAACATTATTTTAATTAAAAAACCACTATTTTTTTAAAATAGTAGTTTTTTAGTTTCTATTTTACGCCTATTTTCTGAGTATTTTTTGTTGTCTTTTTTGCTCTTACCTTTTTCTTATCTCCAACTTTTTCTTTTAAAGCTTTTGCTTTACTTACTTTCTTTTCAAACTTATTAACTCTTCCAGCAATGTCTAGTTTTTTAGTTTTGCCTGTATAAAAAGGATGACATTGGGAACAAACTTCGATATCTAAAGTTTCACTGGTAGAACCAACAACAAAAGTATTTCCGCAAGCACATTTTACTTTTGTTTCATAGTATTTAGGATGTGTATCTTTTTTCATATTCCAAATTTATTTTATTTTTCAATAAATAATTAAAAATGCTAATTTTTATATTTAGACTAAAAAGGAATCTCGTCGCTATCAATGTCGTCATCATCAATAAACAAACTATCTTTTTCATCGATTTCCTCGCCTGACTGAATTACTGGTAAAGAATCTTCTTCTTCCTGATTTTTAGCCTTGCTAGCTGGTTCAGCAAAATCATTACGACTAAAGCCATCTGCTGACTTTGGACCAAACTGTAAATTATTTATCATAATTTCAGTTCGATATCTTTTTTTACCATCATCTCCATCTCAACTGTTTGTTCTTAAGGTTCCTTCAATAAAAATTAATGTTCCTTTTTTGAGATATGGCGACAAAGAGATTGCTCTTTTGCCCCAAATAACCAAGTTGTGATATTCTGTTGCTTCTTTTTTCTGGCCATCCTTATCCACTCAGTTCGTATTAGTGGCCATGGAAAACTTTGATAAGCTTTGACCGCTTGGCAAAGTTTTTACATCAGCATCTTGAGTTATACGCCCAGCTAATAAAACTAGATTTAAATTCATATTTTAAATATAAAATTTTATTTTAATAGCTCGTCAAGCTTCTCGTCTAAAGACTCTAGGTCTATTTGCTTTTGAGCTGTCGACTCTTCTTTTTCTTGATTTATTTTTTCATCATTTGACTCTTCTGTTTTTTCTTCTCTTATTTCTTCTACTTTTTCTTCGATTTTATCATCGATTTCTTTTTCTCTTTCTTCTGAGAAAACTTTTTCTTTTTTATCAGCTAAAGTATTTTCTTGATATTTTTTAACACGTCTATCGTATTTTTGTTTTCTCAAGCCAACACCTTCACTATAATCAACAGTTAAATATCTTATAATATCGTTATTGAATTTAAAAATTTCTTCCAAATCACTATTTTTAAAACCTTCTTTTGAAAAAATGAAAGTTGCATAGTAGCCTTGATTCATTTTTTCTATCTCGTAAGCCAAATTTTTTAAAACTGGCTCAACAGCTTTTTCAATTTGTATGTCGATTTTTTCTAATTTTTCTTTTATAGCTTCAAAAACATTTTTTGCTTCTTCAGCTGTTTTATCTCCTTTGACTATCAAAGTTAGATCATATTGTCTTTTTTTCATTTTCCTTGTTACTTAATTATTTTTTAATCAATTTTTTCATTTACTTTTTTAAGAATTTCTTTTGCTATTTTAGGGTTTTGCTTAAGAAATTCTGTTGCATTGTCTATGCCTACGCCCAGTTTATTATCCTCAAAGCTATAGGTTGTTCCAGTTCTTGTTACAATACCTCGTTTAAAAGCCATATTTGTTAAATCATTGTAATAAGAAATGCCTTCATTAAACATAATATTGAACTCAGCTGTTTTAAATGGCGAAGCTACTTTGTTTTTTACCACTTTTGCTAAAACTCTGTTTCCCACAACTTCATCCCCTTTTTTAATCTGAGCTATTCTTTTAAGCTCAATACGGACTGAAGTAAAAAACTTTAGAGCTTTACCTCCTGGAGTTGTTTCTGGATTACCATACATCATCATGCCTATCTTCATTCTTATTTGGTTGATAAATATGATGGTTGTATTGTATTTAGCAATTAAAGCAGTGAGTTTTCTTAAAGCTTTACTCATTAAACGAGCTTGCAAACCAATTTGCTGATCACCCATCTCTCCCTCTATCTCCGCTAATGGCGTTAAGGCTGCTACTGAGTCAACAACAATTAAGTCAACTGATCCTGACCTCACCAATGCTTCTATTATCTCTAATGCTTGTTCAGCATGATCTGGCTGAGATATCAAAATATCACTAATTTTGACACCAATTTTTTTAGCATATTCTGGGTCAAGAGCATGTTCAGCATCAACATAGGCTGCTGTTTCGCCCTTTTTTTGAGTTTCTGCCACAATATGCAGAGCTAAAGTTGTTTTTCCCGATGACTCTGCTCCATATATTTCTACAATGCGACCCTTAGGAATACCACCAACACCCAAAGCAACATCAAGCGACGGTGAACTAGTTGGTATTACGCCAACATTAACTTTTTTAGCATCACCTAGCTTCATTATAGCGCCCTCGCCAAAACGATCTCTTATTTCTTTAACTGTATTTTCCAAACTAGCCTCTCCTTCGTTTACTTTGGCTTTTTTAGCTTTTTTTGGCATAAATAATATATTATTGCTTTATTAAACTTTATTATATCAAATTATCAGTAAAATGTAAAGGCTTGGCTGTTCTTACATTTTTTAATCATTGTTTTCAAAAGACCTTGTTTTTACTCAACTTTTACTAAAAAATAGCTTTTCTTTCCCCTTCTGACTACAATATATTTATTAAACAAAACCTTATCATCAGTCACTTTTTCTAGTACGTCTGAATAAATAATACCGTTTATTACAATTGCTTTGTTTTGAATGTCTTCCCTGGCCTGTCTTTTTGATGAGCAAATAGTTAAATTTGTTAAAAAATCAGCTAAGTTCAAATTTTTTAAAGTGTCTTTTTTAATACTAAAATTTTTCACATCTTCAAAGGCCTCTTCTATTTCTTCTTTTTTCAAACTAGCAACATCTCCCTCAAACAAGACTTGGGTTAATTTTTCTACCCTGTCTGTTGTTTCAAAGCCATGCACCAAGTCCGTTAAAAATTTTGCCAAATATTTTTGACACAATCTATTTTCTGGACTTTTTTTCTGGCTAGCTATTTTTTCTTCTAGCTCGTCTTTGCTTAAAAAGGTAAACATCTTAATTCATTGATAAGCAATGTCATCTGCTAAATTAATAAAATATTGATAAAATTTAAATGGTGAAGTTATTTCTTTATTCAAAAAAACTGTATTATTAAAACTTTTTGATAGTTTTTTGCCATTTTCATCAACCAAAATAGGCAATGTCAAGCCAAAAACCTTATTGCCGGTTTTTTGATCAATAAAAGTGACTCCGCTGGTTATATTGCCCCATTGATCAGAACCAGCTAATTGCATTTCGCAGTTATATTTTTTATACAAATGATAAAAATCATAGGCCTGTATTAAGCCATAAGAAAATTCTGCATAAGAAACACCTTCTTCGCCATCTAATCTAGATTTAATAAATTCTTTATTTAGCAAATAGCTTACGGTAAAATTCTTTCCGATTTCACGCAAAAAATCAATAAATTTAAAATCTTTAAATCAATCGTAATTATTGACCAAAATAGCTTCCTTTTCAAAATCAAAAAATCTAGACATCTCATTTTTAAATTTCTCGGCTCGCAAAAAAACTAAAGCTTCTTCTGGAAACACTCTTTCAGAAGTTCTCCCTGATGGATCACCAACAAGCCCAGTCATGCCGCCTACTAGTAAAATAGGCTTATGGCCTAATTTTGAAAATCTTTTTGCAGTGATAAATATCAATAAATTGCCTATTTGCAAACTATCTGCACTTGGATCAAAGCCACAATAAAAAGTAATTGGGCCTGCTTTTAGTCTTTCTTTAAACAAGTCAATATCAATTGCTTGATTTATTAGTCCTCGATATTTTAAATCTTCTATTAAATCCATGATATAATATTAATTTTTATACTTAAATATTACCATAAAACACGTTAAAAATCAAAAACTATTTTAATAACTTTAAAAATTGGTCTTCCGTTAAAATAGCTATTTTTAATTTTTCTGCTTTTGCTAACTTGCTTCCTGGATTTTCGCCTACTACTAAATAGTCTAAATCCTTGATAACTGATTCTTTTACTATTCCTCCTCTTTTTTCTACTTGATCCTTTGCTTGTTCACGCGACATTGTTTTTAATTCTCCTGTAAATAAAAACTTTAGCTCATTTAGTTTTTGATTAACAATCTTTTTTTCTGATAATATTTTTACTCCAAATTGATTTAGTTTTTCAAAAACCTCTTCTGTGTGCTTATTATTAAAATATTCGAAAACACTTTGAGCCATTTTTTCTCCAAAATCTGGCAGGTCATCAAAATCAGCTAAAGTCAAATTTTGAGCGAATTTAATTAATTGCTTTGGGCTATTTATTTCACCTTCTTTTTGAAGTCTTTTAGCAATTAATAAAGCACTTTCTTTTCCAATATTAGGAATACCTAGAGCAAAAATAAATTTATTTATATTTATAGTTTTTGCTTTTTCAATGCTTTTAATAATATTTTGACTTGATTTTTCGCCAAATCTTTCAAGTATTTTTAAATCTCCTTCTTTTAAATCAAACAAATCAGCCACATCAGTTACCAAGCTTTCATCTACTAATTTTTTTAATATTTTATCACCCAATCCTTTTATATCAAAGCCTCCTCTTGAAACAAAATGATTTAAAAATTCTTCGTTTTTTCCAGGACATTTTCTATAATTACATCTTATTAAAATACCCGAGCTATCCAATGATGTTTCGTGGTCACACATAGGACATTTTTTAGGGATAATAATATTTTTTTCATCTCCCTGTCTTAAGTCTTTTAGCACTTTTAAAACTTTTGGTATTACATC
The DNA here is from genome assembly GCA_964475745.1 of uncultured Candidatus Saccharibacteria bacterium. Lineage (GTDB taxonomy): Bacteria > Patescibacteriota > Minisyncoccia > UBA6257 > JAKLIH01 > CAYGJE01. Next base: position 17,643 of record CAYYXO010000008.1, read on the forward strand.
ACCAGACCTAGTCACTACCACAGAATCACCTGCTTTAATATTTAAACGCCCTATTTCTTCTTTATTATGAAGCGAGGCTCGACTCACTTTTACTCCTCCTATCTTTATGGGTTTCAAAAAAGCCACTGGTGTCAAAACACCTGTTCTGCCGACTTGCCATTTTACTTCCAAAATCTTTGTTACTCCTTCAATAGGCGGAAATTTAAAAGCAATAGCTCCTCTAGGGCCTTTGCCAATATAGCCCAAACTATCAAACAATGAATTGCCATTTACTGTTATTACTATGCCGTCAATTTCAAAAGAAAGCTCGTTTCTTTTTTCTAACACTTTATCATAAAAATTAAAAACATCTGAAGAGCCATAGCAAATTTTATTTATATCATTATAGGTTTTAAAACCCAGGGCTTCTAAAATAATATGGGCTTCACTATGAGATTTTTGCCCTAAATCAGTGGCTAACCCATGGCTATAAAAAATTAATTTTCTATTGCGAGTTATTAAAGAATTTAATTGCCTTATAGAGCCAGCTGCCAAATTTCTAGGATTGGCATACATAGGTAAATCATTTTTTTGCTGCTCTTTATTTATTAATTCAAAATCTTTTTTAGCAATAATTATTTCACCTCTTATTTCAATTTTTTTATCTAGCTTGTTTAAAATATCTTTTAACAAACATTCTTTGTTATATTTTTTTAAAACCGTTTCTATCTGTTTTTGATTAGAAATCTTTAAAGGAATAGTTCTAACTGTTTTTAAATTTTCTGTTACTTCTTCTCCTATTTCGCCATCTCCTCTAGTGGCACCTAAGGAAAAAACTCCCTTTTCATAAACTAACGAAATTGATAAACCATCAAATTTATATTCAACATAATACTCTGATTCATCTTTTAAAGAAATATTTTTCATCAATTTTTTTATCCGCACTTCTCAATCTCTAAACTCTTCTTTGGTTTTTAAATCATTCAAAGAAAGCATCTTTTTTTGATGCTTTACTTTTTTAAATCCCTCCATCACTTTACCACCTACTCTTTGAGTCGGAGAGTTTTCGTCTTTTAACTCAGGATGTTTATCTTCTAATAATCTTAGTTCTTTAAACAAATCATCATAAGCTTCGTCTGAAATTTCTGGCCTATCTAAAACATGATAATAATAGTTGTGCTTGTTTATTTCTTCCTTGAGTTTTTCGATTCTTTTTTTTATTTGTTCATTGTTTTTGCTCATATTAGAAGTCTGTTGGAAAATAAATATTTATGCCACGACTAACAACATTAGAAGTGCCAATAGTTTTTATTTGGTTAATTTCTGGTTTTTCATAATCTGGGTCATGTTCGCACTCTGTGTCATTTGTTAAAATAGGTCTTTCTTTTATGTCTTCAGCTTCAGCGCTAGTGCGACTCAAAAACTCAAAAAGCCTTCACTCTGCACAAGAATCTGCTGCATAAAAAGCTCTTACTGACTCCGAAATTTCATAAGACATACGTAAATTTTTCAAATAAACCCCTACCAAAGCCAAACCCAAAGCCACTGACCCTGCTAAAATTAACGAGCTCATTAAAAAAACCTGGGCTTTTCTTTTTTTATTAAAAAATTTTTCTTTGGTCATTTTACCTATTAATTAGAGATCGTGGCGTTACCACTGTTTGTATAAAAGTTTGGTAGTCTGTGTTATATATGTTTGAAATAATACTAAATTTTATCAAAACGCTTATCTGGCCATCATCTGTATTTTTAATATCGAATTTAAAATCTTCAATATTTATATTATCTGGTATGAGGCTAGCAAAATCATCTTTATTAAACTCTCTGGCTCTTTCTATTTTTTTAGTTTCGCTGTTATATCTAAAAGCTGTGTCAAATTTTACACCCTCCTCATCTGTTTCAAACCGAAGCAAAGTGTTATTTTCTCTTAAATCAAAATTAACACCCATACGAATAGCTCTGGCCATTGATTCTAAAGTATTTTGAACAATATTGCCGTCTCTTAAAATAGTATAAGCAACTCTTTCTGTTCTTATAGTAACAATATAAATGTTCATCAAAATAGTTGTTATTACCATAAAAACAAACAGCGCAACCAAGGCCTCAATCAAAGTAAAACCTTTTTTTGTTATTTTTTTATTCTTCAAGAAAGTCATAGTAGTTGGAATAATAATTATATAAGTGTACTTCTGTGTCTAGGGTATAAGTTGGTTTAGCTATACACTGAGACTCTGTCTTCCTAACACATCAGTGCATAATAACATTTACTCTTATTATATCTTGGTCTGGACCATCACTAATTTTTATTTGTCTTCTAAAAAAATATGGCTCCCCTTGTGCTCCTTGGTAATGATACATTTTGTCAACCGTATCAAATCTTAAGATATCCCTTTCATTGTAAAATTCTAATTGTTCTTTTTTTCAGTCAATCTGTCAGACACCATTTTCTAAACCTTCTCGAAAGTCTCTACTTTTAATAAAGTTTGTATCTCTTATTTGTCTCACTAGCTCGACTCCCTCTTGAGCTAGATTTGCTGCCACCAATCTACTTTGAACAACTGGAGCACTAGCTAAAGTTCTTACCACCAAAATAAAAGCCCCTAAAATGCCTATCATTAAAATTGATATAGCGACCAAAGCCTCTATTAAAGAAAAGGCTTTTTTTATGTTTTTTTTTGTTTGTTTTTTTATCAATGCTTTCATTAAGACAATTTAATACTATAATTAGTATAAATTATATCTCATAAAAAATCAAGTAATAATAAAATAAAAAAAACAGCTGCCAAAAGCAACTGTTTAAAAATTTATTTTTTTACTTGAGCAAGTATTTTTTCCATCACTTGTGGTTCTTGCTCACAAAGCTGAGACAAAATTTTACGATCTATCTCAACATTATTATCCTTAAGAAGCTTGATCAAAGTACTATAATTCATGTCATGCTCTTTAGCAAAAGCATTAATTTTGACTTGTCACAAACATCTATAAGTTCTTTTTTTCTCTTTTCTACCTCTAACAGCATGTTCTCCTGCATGAAGCATGGCTTCATGAGCAGCTCGATATTTTGATTTTCTACCATAGCGGAAGCCTTTTGTTTCTTTTAAAAGATTCTTTCTTCGCTTTTTAGAGATAATTCCACTTTTAACTCTAGCCATATTATTAAATTTATTATTCTATTAAACTATTTTTTTAATCTGATTGATATAGCCACTACCAATGACCTTGTTCTTTCTTTTTCGACGTTGTTTTGTTACTGTTCTGTCGCTTGATGTTGTATGCGCTGTATTGCTTGATCTTTTAACAAGCTTGTCATTTTTTGTCTTTTTTATTCTTTTATCAAAAAAATTCCTATTCATTGTGTTTTTTTAAATATTTATTTAATTTTGCCTTATAACATCTTGCACAATAATAACTTCATAACCATTTGATAATTTTTTAATCTCTTGCAAAAACTTATAGTCGCATTCAATAAAATCAAAAAAAGATTTCAATTTTTCTAAAGCTAGATCAAAATGACTTTTTTCTCTACCTGCCAAAAACATGACAATTTTGACCTTACGGCCCTCTTCGAGAAAAGTTTTAATTCTTCTGGCTTTGGTTTTTAAATCATGCTGACCTTCGTTAAAGCGCAATTTTACCATTTTCATTATATCAGCTCTTTGTTTTTTTGCTTCTTTACGCTTCTTCTTCTCTTCTTGATAGCGCATCTTATCACGATCTCCTAGTTTATAAACTGGTATCTCAGCTTTTCTCGTAACTTCAATCAAGTCCATTGATTGCTCTTTAGACATTTTTTCAGCCTCCTCCATATTAACAATACCCAACATCTCTCCGTCAGCACCAATAAGTCTTATTTTATTATTTTTATTCTCTATCAAGATATATAAATTATTTTTTTATTAAATTGTTTTCTTTAAAACAATTCTGGTGGAAATGGCGGGAATCGAACCCGCGTCTAAAAAGCCTCTCTAAATAAATCTACCATTATAGTCTGCTTTAAAAGTTTAAAATTGAAAATTAAAAACAAACAAAAAATATCAATTCGATTTGGTAATTTTTCATTAAACCATACCAACACTAGTTTAATATATCTCGAAAAATTACCTTAAAGTCTATCGAGAGTCAACTCTAAGGGTTGCCGATTAACGAGTTACGCTAAAGCGTAAGCAGGTTGATATGTTTTGGCAATTATTTGTTTGGTTTGTTGATTTACAAGGTAACAAACCATCCTTGAATGGCATTATTTAAAGAACAACTTCTTATCGAAGCCGATCATTCCCAATCAGCTCTTATTATACCAAATAATTTGTTTCTTGTAAACCCCTACGCTCAAACTTTTAAAATACGTTAAAAAATCTGAGCATGGAGGTAATCCCACTATTTATTGAAAAAAATTTTCTTTAATAGCCATAGTATGATTTTGTTTCATTATAATGATTTAAGATAGCTTCTTCTGAAACAATGCCATTGTGTAATTGAAATTCTCCCATATAACCATTCTTGAGTGTTCTAACACTTGAAGCAGAATGTTCGCAACCAATACATTTATAAGTATGGGCTGGTCTTACTGGAGTTGTTAAAGAGTGTTCACTAAATAAAACGCCATTTCTGTAAGTTTTATATTCTGTTGTTACAAAATCTAAAGTAATTGAAACATGTATTCATTCATTGTCAAAATTGGTAAAAAACCCTGTGGCGGTGGCCGTATTAGAAGTGCTAGCTGCCCCTCTGGTATATCTTAATCGCAAGCTTGTGCTATTGTTTACTCTGTGCAAATTAATAAATCCAGCTGCTCCGTATCTATTTAATTCTCCAAAAATTGGCTGGTCAAAGCTGCATCCTGAATCATCAATTTTTACCCAAGAAATAATTGTTAAATCGTCTCAGCCTGACATGTTATAATATTGCCTTCAGGCACTACCATCATGATAATAAGCTCTTATTCTGTCATAATCTGAAGCCGTTCTAAAATAAGCAACATACTTTCCGCTCGCCAATTGCTCTCTTTGAGCTGACCTCATTAAAGTGGCTCTGTGCCCATTGCCAGAATGATCTGGCACATCAGTACCTGTTCCATCAAATAATCAGTGGGCGACTAATGAAGCTAAATTTTCCGGCAAAAGAAGTGCTGGCCCGCTTAAATCAATTGGCATATGATTTTTTCTATTTGGTGAACCAACTAAAAAAATATCTTTTCTTTCACTTTCTGAAATAGTTATGTCAATTCTTTCTCTTCTTAAAATAGCCATTAGCTCATAACTTCCTCCTGGAAAGTAAGCGTAGAAATAATCTGAATTATTTTCTGGATCCACTGGCAAACTTGATAAATAATAGTTACCTTGATTAACTTGAAAATCAATTGGTATTCAACCATCTCCATTTGTTTTTCTATAATTAGCTTTTGTTTGGCAAGCATATGAATAGCCTGGAGTTAATTCAGGCAAATCAACCAAAATATCACTGCAATCGGGAAAGTCAGAAGGAATTGAAATATAGACTGTTGTTGGGTTTCCATAATTTAAATCTGTAATGCTTCAGCTTTCTATAAAGCCAATTGCTTTATGCAAAGAAGTAATATCTGTTATCCTCCTGTTGTCTCTAACATTATCAAATAGTCTCATCGGGTTTAAAGTAAAAATTACTATTGCACTAAGTATCGCAAAAATAACAATAACAACCATTAGTTCAGCCAAGGTAAAACTTTTGCGTCTTTTAATTTTGTTTAGTGGTATCATATAATAATTTTATTTTTCATAAACATTGTAGCCAAGTTTTTGATTTTATGCAATGCTATTATTTGCCAAATCAACCAATATTTTAAAATCATCGTTTTTTGCCATTTTAACTTGATGCAAAAAACCACATTTTAAACATTTATATTTTATTAAGTATTTGCCATGCTTTATTTCAAAACCCACTGGTTTCATTAAACCACAACATATACCTTGCCTGTCTCCCGGGTTGATATCAACATGTTTTGAATATAAGCATTTTGGACAATGATCAGTATAACCATCGCCCAAAACATAAAAACCACAATTATCACATTTAAAATTTTCTTTTTTTCTTTGAAAAAGCTTCATATGTTAAATGACTTTTTTTATTTGTATTTTAATATCAAAAGCTTCATTCTTGATTTCTTTTTCAACATCAAAATCTTTCAACTCTTCAAAAATAAATTCGTTTATTTTAATATCTTTTTTTATGTCTACAAGAACTTTTTCTCAAAAAGAATCTTTTTTGCTGTTAAGGACGGATAAATTAATCAAGTCATTTGGGCTATAGTTTAAATCCTGCCTAAGTCCTTGAATCAGCCTGACTAACTCTCTGTATTTCCCTTCGTTTATTAATGCTTCTGTTAAATCTAAATTTAATTTTAAATCATCTTCTATTGAGCTATCAACTTTTATTTCTTTTATGTTTACTTCATCCAAAAGAATTGCCTCTAGCTCTTTTTTGACTCCCAATTCTTTTTTTAAAATAACTTCTGACAAAGGCTGTCTTACCTTCATGCCCAATTCTTGCCTTTGTTTTAAAATTAAGGCACTCAAAGCTCTTATTTTTTCCATGCCTAAAAGCAAGTCTTGATCTACTTTTCAGTTTAAATCCTCTATTAGAGATAGATGAACTGATAAAATTTCTTTATCAAACTTTGCCTCCTTTCAAACAAGCTCGCTCACAAATGGACAAAAAGGAGCTATCAGCTTTGTTGTTTCTTTTATAACGTAGCCAAAAACTTTATCCGCATAATTATCGTCTGTTTCAGTTTGAAATCTTTTTCTTGACCTTCTTAAATATCATCTTGAGAAGCTATCCATAAATTCATCTAAGTCCCTTGATACACTATAAGAATCATAGCTATCTAATTTTTTGATATATTCTTCTTTTAGTAAAGCCAATTTATTTAAAATTCATTTATCAAGCAAAGATAATTTTTCATAATTTTCAAAAATATTTTTTTCATCAATAGCTATCTCTTTTTTGCTCAAAACATATGTGTTATAAAAATTAACCACATTTCATAAAGTATTTAAAAAGCGTCTCTGATAAATCAATAAATCTTTTTCAGAGAATTTTTTAAAATCTCCTGGACTAGAAGAACTTAACAAATATCATCTTAAGCTATCTGCTCCATATTTTTCAATGATATCATTTGGATCAACTACATTTCCTTTTGACTTTGACATTTTTTCTCCCTTTTCATCCATAATCAATCCCAAAGAAATAACATTTTTATAGGCTGGCCCAAAATCTAATATAGTGGCAATAGCCAACAAGGTATAAAACCAACCCCTTGTTTGATCAATGCCCTCACAAATAAATTCTGCTGGAAACTGAAAACCTTTTTCTTGGTAATAATCTAACTTCTTTAATGACGAGACCTCCTCATATTTAAAAGGAAAATGACTTTGCCCATAAGGCATAGCGCCAGAATCAAATCAACAATCAATTACTTCCTCGGTTCTTTTCATCTTCATGCCGCAGGCAGGACATTTAATATAAAAA
>CAYYXO010000009.1:0-6469 GCA_964475745.1 uncultured Candidatus Saccharibacteria bacterium
TTTGCTGAAGCTTTGATCAAGCGACCAACAAAATCAGCCAACAAAGCAGTAACCAATAAAATCAAAACCGCAACAATTGCTTGTGGGATATAGTTGATAACTTTATCCAAAAATTGAGCAAAAGCGCGTAAACCTAAGTGGCTTAAAGCTGCTGACAAAAAGACAAGGATAATTAATCATTTGGTCAATTGAGCAACAAAAAATCCTGCATCCAATTTAATTCCTGCCTTATCAGTAAATTTTTTGAAACCCATCTTTTCCAAAACCCTGTCAATTTTTATTGCATCAATAATTCTTTCAACTAACTCAGCAATACCAGCGGCAATAATAAGACCTACGAAAAATAGGATTAAAGCGCCGATAAAACTTGGCATAAAATTAATAAATGCATATCAAAGATTTGCCAATGCTGAAATTGTTGAATAAGCGATATTATCTATCATAATTTGAGCTTATTTTATTAAAAATTTATTTTTATTATTCGACCACTTTTTTTACTACACCAATATTGTAAACAATTTTTAAATAAAAATCAAGTCCTTGTCTTCAAATAAAAAATAGCTAATTTTTTAAAAAATAAATAACTAAAAAGAGCCTTGAGCTCTTTTTATTCAATCTCCGATAGTATTTGTTGCTTTTCTTGAATTGGTCTTGCTGGCTTTTGAATGTTTTGTATACTTTCTTTATGTTGTTCAATAACTTCCCTTCCATCTTGTCTTAATTGATTTAACTTTTCTAAGCCGATGTCTCTAATATTTTTTAAGTTTTCCAAAACATCAATTCTTTCTTGTTTTTTTTCTTCATTGTTTTTTTCTTCATCTTGGGCTATTTCTCTAAGCTGACCAACCTGCTCTTGTCTTTCTTCTTTTAACCCTTCTAGCTCTTGTTGACGCTCCATAATATTTTCTCCTTTTTGCTCTTTAAATTGATCTTGTTGTTCAATTCTTTCTTCAATAAAATCTTTTTTCAATTCAAACCTTTCTCTTAGCTGTTCTCTCATTTCCATCTGCTTTAAGCTAGCCACCGCCGGTATCTCAATAATTTTTTCTGCCACCTCTTGAGCTCTTTCTTTATTTTCTATTTTTTCTAGTTGATTAATCAACAACTCCTGTCTATTTACAAAATTATTTATCAACGGGTGTTCTTTAGAAATAAGATCTTCTCTTTCTCAAAAAGATATAATCTTGCCCTCTTGAGTTAAAATTTCATTTTCTATATTTATTTTTTCTATCAAGTCAGTTGTTATTATTTTTCTAATATTAAGTAAAAATCTATTCAATCTAAAAGTTCAAGGGAAAACGGGTGCTTTTTCTTGATTTTGCAAAACTTCCGTTTTTACGACTTCTACTACTTCTAGCTCGGCTATTTCTTGGTTTTCAGCTAAAATACTCTTGGTAATAGCAAAAAAGATTATCAAAAAAACAATTAAAAATTTTTTCATATTTTGTTTATTTATTTTATTAACACTAACTATAGTATAAGAAATTTTATCAAAAAAATCAACTCATTTTAAAGAAAAACGCCCTTAGGGCGTTTTTTAGTGGACCGTGGGAGATTCGAACTCCCGACCCCCTGCTTGCAAAGCAGGTGCTCTACCAGCTGAGCCAACGGCCCAAATCTTTTTTAAACAAAAATAGTATAGCATATTTTTATTTAGATGTAAAGATTATCATTGAAAAAAATCTCTAGTATTATCATGAGTAATTTTTAAAATTTCTTCTGACTTAATACCCTTTAAACTGCCTATTTTTTCTGCTACATAAAAAACATTTTTAGGCTCATTAATTTCTCCCTTAATATGCTTTGGCGAAACATAAGGAGCATCAGTTTCCACCATCACCCTATTAAGATCAATTTCTTTTATTATTTTATCCATTGATTCATCATAGGTAATAATATTAGAAAAACCAAATCAATAATTTTTACATTTACTTATTTCATAAAAATCCTCCCTTTTTCCTTTAAAAAAATGAAACACCGCTTTGCCATCATACTTCATCTCTTTTAAAATCTCCAGGGCTAATTTATAGTCTTTTCTAATATGCAAAATTAAAGGTAAATTTAATTTTAAAGCCAATTTTATCTGAAAAACAAAATGTTTCTTCTGGCTATCTTTTCAACTTAAAACCTCTTTATCACTTCCTTTTAAATTATTTAAATAAGAAAAATCTATCCCGCACTCACCAATAGCTTTTACTTCTTTTTCTTTTGCCAAAGCTTCTAACTTTAGTAAATCTTGAGGATAAAAAACATCGTATTTTTTAGCTTCATTTTTATCTTTAGATATTTCAAAACCCAAGCTATGAAAAGGATGTACCCCTACGGCACTACAAAAAATATCAGCGTATTTTTTAGCCAATTGAACACTCGAAAAAGAATTCTCTATACTTGAACCAACATTTATTACCTTAGAGCCACTTTCCCTTAATTCTGTTATTATTTTTTCCAACATCAAATCAAAAGCATCAAATTGCAAATGACAATGCGAATCAAAAAACTTCATATCTATATTTTATTAATATTTTTCTATTTAGCCATGTTTAAACTCCATAACCTCGCCATCTTTAACCACATATTCTTTTCCTTCCATTCTTAACAAGCCTTTATTCCTTGCTTGTTCAAAAGAACCACACTCCAAAAGCACATCTCAGGCAATAACATTGGCTTTTATAAACTTGTTTTCAAAATCACTATGAATAGTGCCTCCTGCAGCAGGAGCTTTTTCACCTTTTCTAATAGTCCATGCTCTAGTTTCCTCTTCTCCAGTAGTGAAAAAAGTAATCAAATCAAGTAAGCTATAACTTCTTTTAATTAAGATATCTAGTTCATTATCTTCTGTTAATCCCAAAGACAGCCTTTCTTCTTTTGACATATTAATAGTGTCAAACTCTGTTTTGACATCCACAATCAAAAAAGGCAAATGATTTGTTTCAAAAAATTGAATCAAATCTTTGTCCACATTATCGTCTGTACCATTAAGCAAATACAAACATGGCTTGCCTGATAAAAAAGAATAGTTTTTGATTAATTCTTTTTCTTGCTCATCAAAATCAATGTCTCGCACTTGAACTCCTTTTTCCAAATTTGTTTTTATTTTTTCAAAAACAACCACTTCTTTTTTAGAAGTAGTGTTACCTGATTTTATTTCCTTTATCAAAGACGCAATTCTTTTATCAACCATCTCTAAGTCCTTTAACAACATTTCCGTATCTAAAATAGCTTTTGATTCTATAGGGTCTATCTCTTCTTGGACATTAATAATATTGTCATTTTTAAAAGCTCTTAAAACATAGACAATAGCATTAACCTCTCTAATATGTGACAAAAATTGATTGCCTAACCCTTCTCCTTCGTGAGCCCCCTTTATCAAGCCGGCAATATCCACAAACTCCACTACTGCAGAAATTGTTTTTTTGGATTTACTAAACTCAGCTAATTTTTTCAGTCTAAAATCTGGCACTGAAACAACCCCAATATTAGGTTCAATTGTACAAAAAGGATAATTAGCAATATCAACTTGTTTTTTTGTTAACGTTTGAAAAAGAGTCGATTTGCCAACATTTGGCATACCAACAATACCAACTTTTAAATCCATAATATTATTTTACTTTTAACTCAAAATTTTTTAAAATTAGGCTTTCCATATCTGTTCAAAAAGACCATCTCTCTAAAGGAAAATTTAATACATCCACCTCTAAAGCATAATGAATTTCATAACAATAGTTTTTATGCTTTAAAGTGCATTCTTGCATAAAAACCATCTCGTTTTCTTCCGATAAATCCTTGCAAAAAAAAGAAGTATCCTTAACGATTTTTTCTTGCTTTAAATCTATTTCACAATCATAAAAATCTTCTTTATATTCATTTAAAGATAAAACTAATAAACCTTCTTCAATATTATACTCCAAAACCAGGGCATTTAGTTTTTCATCCACTATTTCAAAAAGCTCTGCTTGTTTTATTTCAGGAAAGGCTTCTTTAGAAAATAAAAAACTAAAACCAACTTCTTTTTTTTCATATTTTCATCCATCTTCCATCTCTTCTAAATATACATTTTTATTTGCTTGTTGGACCAAATTATACATCTGGGTTGTTTTTTTTATCTGTGAGAAGCTACTAGAAAGTTCATTAAAAACCTGCTTGGCTTCAAAAAAAGATTGACCCTCTTCTAAATTTGTTTTATTGACTTTTATCTGAGGAAAAATTCTATTATTTTCAGAAAAAATAAACAATGCCAATCCTATCAGCAAAAACCATCCAAAATATAAAAAAGTTTTTTTCATATGGTTTAATTATTTTTTTTCATAAAAGGAAACATTATGGTGTCTCTTAAAGTAGTACTTTCACTCAGAACCGTTACCAACCTGTCTATACCAATACCAACGCCTGCTGCCATAGGCATACCATATTCTAACGCTTCCAAAAAATCACTATCATAAGGATGGGCTTCTTTATCTCCTGCTTTTTTATCCTCTTCTTGTTTTTTAAACCTTGCCTTTTGTTCTGCTGGATCATTTAATTCAGATCAGCCATTACAAATCTCCAAACCATTCATTAAAAATTGAAAGCGAGAAGCAACTCTTTTATCTTCATCTTTGGCTTTAGCCAAAGGAGATAGATCAATCGGATGATCAATAACAAAAACAGGATCTTTAAACTCCATTCTAAATTTTTTAAAAACATTGTCAAACATCTTCGCCTTTGACATTCCTTTTTCTCATTCTATTTTGCTTTCTTTTAGATACTGAGCAAAATCTTCTTCACTACTTTCAAAATAGTTTAAACCGCTCTTTTCTTTAACATAATCAATAATAGAAACTCTCTTTAAAGGAAAAACCACTTCTTTCAAAAATTCTATATTATTTTTATCCGCTAAATATTCAATTAAATTTTCTATTAATTGCATCAAATCTTCCTTTGAAGCAAATGCTTGGTACAATTCCATCAAAGTAAATTCTGGATTGTGATCTCTATCAATACTTTCATTTCTAAAACATTTGCCTATTTCATAAATTTTTGTGTAGCCAGCAATCAAAATTCTTTTTAAAAATAACTCTGGAGCAATTCTCAAATAAACATCCATTTCTAAATCATTTAAATGAGTCATGAATGGCTTTGCCAAAGTCCCCCCATAAATTGATTGTAATACCGGTGTTTCAACTTCAGTAAAATTTAACCTACCTAAAAATTCTCTTATCTGGGCAATAATTTTTCAACGCAAATCAAAAACTCTTTTTACTTCAGGGCTCAACAAAAGATCTAAATATCTCTTGCGATATTTTTCTTCAATATCTTCTAGCCCATAAAATTCTGTTGGTATAGGTAAAATAGCTTTTGTGACTATTTGTCATTTTTTTGCTTCAATGGTTTTTTCATTTGTTTTAGTAGTAAAAACTTTTCCAACTACAAAAACAAAATCTCCCATGTCTATTGTTTCTCTAAACAATTCAAAGCTTTCCTCAGAAACCAAGTCTTTTTTGATTAAAACTTGTATCTTGTCATTGTTTTCTTTTAAATGAAAAAAAATTAAAGCACCATGCTCTCGAATTGACATTACCCTGCCAACAACACCAATCTCCTTTTCATCTGCTTGCAAAATATCAAACCCTTCCAAAACTTCCTCCACAGAAACATTACGATCAATTTTTTCAGGATAAGGATTAATATTTTTAGCAATTAACTTTTCTTTTTTACCTAACCTTTCTTTTATAATATCATCTAAGGCACTCATATGTATATTTTAAATATATTATTAAATCACAAAATTAATCATTTTATTTTGAACAAAAACAACTTTTTTTATTTTTGCTCCACCTGGCATATGATTTTGAACCTTTGGCAAGTTTAAAGCTAGCTTAGTAATTATCTCTTGAGAGCTATCTTTATCTACCTCAATTGTCCCTCTCAACTTACCATTTATTTGAATAACTATCGTTACCTTTTTATCAACGGTTTTTTCTTCTTTATAGCTTGGTCAGTTAACTTTTTGTATGGTTCCAGAATATTTAAATACTCCTTGTCATATTTCTTCTGACAAAAAAGGAGCAAAAGGAGACAACAACACCACCAAATCCTTATAATAATCAAATTCAATTTTAAAATTATTATTAACTCCTTCTTGAAGAGCATTTGTATATTCCATCAAAGCGCTAACAGCTGTGTTAAATCTCAAGTTTTCTATATCATGAGTAACTTTTTTAATGGTCTTATGCTTTAGCACTTCCAAGTTTACTAAATATTGTTTATTTTCTTCAGACATTGATTTTGCCTGCTTTGTTTTAGCTTTAGTTTTTTGCTTATTCAGATTTGATAAAGTTCAGACTTTTTCTAAAAATCTTTTAACCCCCATGATATTACTTGTGTTTCATGGCTTGGCATCTTCAAACCCTCCCATGAACATCTCATACATTCTCAAAGCATCAACTCCATACTCTTTAGCAATATCTTCTGGATTTACTACATTGCCTAA
>CAYYXO010000009.1:6479-20741 GCA_964475745.1 uncultured Candidatus Saccharibacteria bacterium
CCTTGATTAATTAATTTGCCAAAAGGCTCTTTGTAACTAACTACGCCAATATCATATAAAAACTTAAATCAAAAACGAGCATATATCAAGTGAGTCACAGCATGCTCTGTTCCTCCAACATAATAATCAATTGGCATTCAATATTTTTCTTTCTTTTTTTCAACCAAACTTTTTTTATTTTTTGGATCTAAAAATCTCAAAAAATATCAGCAGGAACCAGCTCATTGAGGCATAGTATTTGTTTCTCTTAAAGCCTTAGATCCACATGTCGGGCATTTAACATTTACTCAAGATTTAACATTGGCCAATGGAGACTCTCCGTCCAATCCTGGCTTATATGCTTTAACTTCCGGCAATTTCAATGGCAAGTCCTTTTCTCGTAAAGGAACATTACCACATTTTTTACATTTTATTATTGGTATTGGTTCACCTCAAAATCTCTGTCTTGAAAAAATCCAATCTCTTAATTTATAATTTATCTTTTTCTTTGCTCCAATAAAGATAGCAATTTTATCACGAGCTATTTCAGAAGGAGTGTTATTAAATGGCCCAGAATTAATCAAAACCCCTTCCCCTTCATAAACTTCTTCTTTTTTAACTTCCTCTTGAATAACTTTTTTTATCTCTAAATTAAATTTTTTGGCAAATTCATAATCTCTTTTATCATGAGCTGGCACAGACATAACTGATCCTGTTCCATAGGTCATTAAAACATAATCAGAAACCCAGACAGGAATTTTTTTATAATTAGCTGGATTTACCACATAAGCGCCTGTAAAAACGCCCGTTTTTTCTTTTTCCATATACTGCCTATCTAAATCACTTTTTTGCTTGGCCTTAGCAATATATTCAACTATTTCTTTTTTTTGGTCCTTAGTAACTATTTTATTTAAAAGAGGATTTTCTGGAGCCAAAACCAAAAAAGTTGCCCCAAATAAAGTGTCCAATCTAGTAGTAAAAACTTTTATTTCTAAATCATCTTTTTCTGTTTTAAACAAAACCTCATAGCCCTCCGAGCGACCAATTCAATTTTTTTGCATAGCTTTTATTTTTTCTGGCCACTCTAGCAAATCAAGATCTTTTAACAATCTTTCTGCATAATCAGTGATTCTCAACATCCATTGCTTAATATTTTTTCTTTCAATATCAGAACCACAACGAAAACACTTGCTTCCTTCTGACTCTTCATCAGCCAAAACAGCTTGGCAACTAGAACAATAATTAACTGGCATTTCTGCTTCATAGGCTAAACCTCTTTCATACATTTTTAAAAAGACCCATTGAGTTCATTTGTAATAATCTGGATCAGTGGTATCAACCAATCTATTTCAATCATATGAAAAACCCATCATTTCAAGCTGTTGCCTAAACTTTTTAACATTTTCTTTTACCGCTTGCTTAGGATGAATGTTATTTTTTAAAGCATAAACTTCAGCTGGCAATCCAAAAGCATCTCAGCCCATTGGATGTAAAACATTATACCCCCTATTCCTAAAATAACGAGATAAAATATCTGAGCCAGTATACCCTTCAACATGACCAACATGCAAGCCAGAACCTGAAGGATATGGAAACATATCCAAAACATACATTTTTTTCTTTTTGGAAGTGTCGCTTGCTTTTCAATATTGATATTTATTTTTTGATCAATATTTTTGTCATTTTTTTTCTATTTTACTGTGATCATATTTCATAATAATAAAAATTAATTTTTTATTGTCAAATTTTTATTCCTTTATCTCTTTCTCCGTAATTTCTTTTTCCAATTTAACGATAAAATCAACCAAAGAAAAATTGCCTATATCGCCAATCTTTCTTTCTCTTACAGATATAATATTATGTTCTTCTTCCTTCTGTCCAATAATAACAATATAAGGAATTTTTTGCATCTCTGCTTCTCTTATTCTTTTTCCTAAAGTTTCATTTTCAATTAATAAATCTGTCCTGATATTTTTAAGTTTTAAATTGTTATAAATATTTTTTGCATATTCAACGCTTTTCTCACTTACCGGTAATATGGCCACCTGCACAGGAGCAATTCATAAAGGCAAAGCACCTGCATATTTTTCTAACAGCAATGCCAAGCTTCTCTCATAACAACCAACTGAAGTTCTATGAATAATATAGGGATACTTCTTCCCTCCATCTTTATCAATATATTCCATGCCAAACCTCTCTGCTAGTTGAAAGTCCAACTGAATAGTAATGATAGTATCTTCTTTGCCAAAAACATTTTTCATTTGAATGTCAAGTTTAGGTCCATAAAAAGCTGCCTCACCCTCCATTTCTTCATAGGTTAGCTCCAGCTTGTCTAAGATTTTCTTCATTAAATCTTGTGCCTCATTTCATTGTTTTTGAGTACCAATGTATTTTTCTTTATTTCTTTTATCTCATTTAGAAAAACGATAAGTTGTATCCTTATAAATACCCAACTTTTTCATCATAAAAACAGCTAGCTCAACACAACCTTCAAACTCTTCTTCAACTTGATCCGCTCTGCAAGCCACATGACCCTCTGAAATAGTAAATTGCCTTACTCTTATCAAACCATGCATTTCTCCAGAAGCCTCATTTCTAAACATCGTAGCTGATTCATTAAATCTCATTGGCAAATCACGATAACTTCTTGTCTTGTTTAAAAAAACTTGAAATTGAAAAGGACAAGTCATTGGCCTCAGAGCAAAAACTTCTTTATCTTTTTTCTCATCACCAATAACAAACATACTTTCCTTATAGTGATCCCAGTGTCCTGATATTTTATATAAATCACTTTTTGCCAACAAAGGCGTTCTAACAAGTAAATAACCTCTTCTCTCTTCCTCATCCTCAACAAATCTTTGCAATATTTGAAGCACCTTAGCCCCTTTAGGCATTAAAATTGGTAAGCCTTGCCCAATATAATCAACGGTTGTAAAATAACCCAACTCTCGACCAATTTTATTATGGTCTCTTTTTTTAGCTTCAGCTAATTTTTCTAAATATTCAGTTAAATCTTTTCCTGTTTTAAATGCAACTCCATAAACACGGGTAAGCATTTTATTTTTTTCATCACCTCTAAAATAAGCTCCAGAAACATCAATCAATTTAAACGATTCTGGATTTATTTCTTTTGTTGATTTAATATGAGGACCTCTGCAAAGATCAACAAAAACATTTTCTTGGTTTTTAATTAAATCCTTCAGAGTAAAATCTTTTTTAATCTCCCCTAAAATATAAATAGATACATTTTTAACTACTGGCTTTTTCTTTGCTTCTTTTACTACAATAGCCTCTATTTCTCATTTTTCAGTAGTGCCATACTTTTTTAAATCTTCCAATAACTCAATTTTAAAATCTTGTTTTAGCTCTTTAAACAATTTTATAGCTTCATTTAAAGTTACTTCTTTTTTATAAAAAGTAAAGCCCTTAGAAATAATTTCCTTCATTTTCTCTTCAATCATCATTAAAGTTTCTTCTGTTATTGGCTTATTAACCAAAACATCATAATAAAAACCATTTTCTATGCTTGGCCCAACACCAAAACTCACTTTTTTAAATATCTTTTTTATAGCAAAAGCCATAATATGAGCCAATGAATGCCTGTATTTCTCTAGCATTTTGTCTGACTTTTCTATTTTATCTTTTTTCATATTTTTAATTTAAATTAAATTTAGACACTTTTTAGACCTTTTAAAAGGCTTTTATAATTATATCACAATTTTTGCTTTTTTTCAAGAACAATTTTTTACAATTTAAGCGCTTTTTTTATGCTTTTATAAATATTATGAGCTGCTAAAGCTCCTTGACTACAAGCATTGATTATCTGTTTAAAATCTTCATCAAAATTAGTAATATCACCAGCCGCTCAAACATTTTCAACGCTTGTTTTCATAAATTTATCCACTTCAATATACCCTCTTTTATCAACTTTTACATTTAAATCGTTGATTAAAGCAGTATTTGGCGCCCCACCTATTTCAATAAAAATTCCATCAATCTTTATTTCCTTCTCGTTGTTTCATTCGTTTTTTAAAATAATTTTTTCCACCATATTATTTCCTTCAATTTTTTCAATACCATTATTTTTTATCAATTGATAGTTTGATAATTTTTCTAATTCTTTAACATTGTTTGGTGCAGCTGTTAATTCTTCAGCTCGTATTATTTGATAAACTTTTTTTGAAGTAGCTGCTAGAAGCATTGCTGCCATAGCAGCTCCATCACCTCCGCCAACAACCACCACCTCTCTTCCTTTATAAAAAACAGCATCACAAATAGCACAATAATGTACTCCCTTTCCTAAAAATTTGTCTTCCCCCAAAACCTCTAATTTTTTTCTAAAAGTACCCATGCTCAAAAGAATTTTTTTGGTTAAAAAACTTTCGCCCTCTCTTAAAAATATTTCAAATAGATTTTCTTTTTTTGCAATCTTAACTATTTGACCATCAATATAGTCATACTCCAAAGAATCCAAATGATTTTTAAAGTTTTTTATCAAATCAATGCCACTAATTTCGCTATATGAGGGAAAATTATTTATTTTATGAGGATACATTACTGTTCCGCCAAAAAGCTCACCTATCATCATAGATTTTAAATTGTATCTTTTTGTATAAACGGCAGCTGTTATGCCAGCTGGACCGCTTCCTAATATTATTAGCTCAAATACTTCTTTTTTCATAATAATTTATTTAATTGTTTTTTATGAGCCAGGGGCGAGATTCGAACTCGCGGTCTGCTGTTTACGAAACAGCTGCTTGAGCCAACTCAGCTACCCTGGCAACAAAATGAGCGAGTGAGGAGAATCGAACTCCCGCCTCAACCTTGGGAAGGTTGCATTCTGCCACTAAACCACACTCGCAACATCTAAAGATTAACTCATCAATTTTTTACACGATATCAAAAACTTCTTTCAAGCTTTATTTGCTCTTCAGATTTTGTTGTTGTTGGGGTTACTTTTAAAATTACTGTATTTTCACCTTCTTTTTTATACCCCAGGTTAATTCTCGCTTCCTGTTCCAAATATTCTTCTTGAAAGGCCAACATTATGCCTTCTTGCAAAGTTTCATTTTCATCTTCTAAAACTTGTTTTTCTTTTTCTAAAATTTCAATCTGACTGTTTAAAAAGTTTTTTTGCTTATTTATATCTTTAAAAACAACTATATAAATTAAATAAACAAAAAAAGCGACGAGAGATAAAAACACCACTCATTTTATTATTATTTTTTTATTCATAAATATTTTTTAATCTTTTTTATTTAAAAACAATTTATGATAAACTTCCGGAGGCAAATTAACTGATGACATAGTAGCTAATTTTTTCTTTCCCTTTTGTTGCTTTTTTCATAATTTCATTTTTCTTGTTCTATCCCCACCATACAAATAGCCTGTCACGTCTTTTTTCAAAGCTGGGATTGTCTCTCTAGCTAAAATCAATCCTTCTCTCGCAACTTGCACTGCTACAGCAAAATTTTGAGGTGGAACAATTTCTTTTAATTTTACTGCCAATCTTCTTGCTTCCCTGTCCCTTCTTTCTCTAGGGACAATAAAAGACAAACTTTCTACTTTTTCATGATGTATCAAAACATCTAATTTTTGTATATCTGCCTCTCTAAAATCTGCTATTTCATAGTTTAAAGAAGCAAACCCTTGGCTCACTGATTTTAAACTATCATATAAATCTAAAATTAATTCTGCCATAGGCAATTCATAATCAATCAAAACTAAATCGCCTTGCAATGTTTCTAGGTTTGTTTGAATACCTCTAAAAGTAGGCATCAAACCAATAATAGCATTCAAATATCTGCTTGGGGAAAGTATTTTTAAATTTACATAAGGCTCTTTTATTTTTTTTATTTTATTGCCTTCTGGAAAATCAGTTGGCTTTTTAACTAAAATTTCCTGGTCATTTAATAAGACAATTTTGTATGGCACCATGGGAATAGTGGTGATTAAATCAAGATTATATTCTCTTTGCAATCTCAAAGTAATTATCTCATAATGCAAAATTCCTAAAAATCCCAGACGAAAACCCCTACCCAATGCTTCATTTGCTTCTGGCTCATAAGTAAAAGAAGCATCATTTAATTTTAACTTCGCCAATGATTTTTGCAATAATTCAAAATCATCATTTGTCTCTGGGTAAAAACCAGAAAAAACCATTGGTTGAGGCTCTTTGTATCCTGACAACGCTACCACCGCATCATTTTCAATTTCTTTTTTTAAAGTAATCGTGTCACCAACTTTTACCATACCTGGGTCTTTTAGTCCTGTAGCCACTCAGCCAATTTCTCCTGAAGAAAGTTTTTTAGTAGAAACTAAATCTGGCTTAAAAACACCACAGTCAATAACTTTTGACTTTTCTTTATTAGCCATTAATAAAATCTCATCATTAATTTTGATTTCTCCTTCAAAAACTCTTACATAAGCCAACACTCCTTTAAAAGAATCAAACTGAGAATCAAAAATTAAAGCCTTCAAAGGTTTTTCCGTTTCTAATTGAGGGGGATCTACTTCTTCAATTACTCTTTCCAAAAGTTCTGCTACTCCCTCCCCAGTTTTTGCTGAAATCATTAAAATATCATCTGAAGCTATGCCCAATGTTTTTGATAAATCTTCCTTAACAATTTCTTTATCAAAAGATAGCAAGTCGACTTTATTTAAACAGCCAATAATTTTTAATTTTTGATCTTGTGCCAAATAAAGGTTTGCTAAAGTTTGCGCTTGTATTCCCTGTGTAACATCTACCAATAAAATTGCTCCTTCCACTGCTTTTAAAGCACGCGAAACTTCATAATTAAAATCCGCATGACCTGGTGTATCAATCAAATTTAATAAATATTTTTTATTATCTTTTTTAGAAACATATTCCATCACACATGGATGCATTTTAATAGTAATTCCTTTTTCTTGCTCCAAAGACATTTTATCTAAAAATTGGCTGCTTAGTTTATCTTCTGAAATTGTTTTTGTTATTTCCAAAAAACGATCTGCCAAAGTTGATTTTCCATGATCAATATGAGCAATAATAACAAAATTTCTAAAATTATTTTCCATTTATATTCGTTTTATTCGTTTTATTATAATTTTTCAAAAATCTTCCATTTCTTTTATTTTGAACATTTTTGCCAATAAAAGATAGGCCAAAACCATCAATCCGCCCGGAACTACTAGGCTGAATACCAAATAAAACAGTCTATTAACATATGGTAATTTACCGAGCAAATTAAGACTTATCAATCCTATTATAGCAGAACTAACAGCAATCATCAAATTCAGCAAAAATTTTCTTATCATCTCTTTTCAATCTAACTTTAATTTAAAAACTATTTTTACAATCATAATCATCAAATAAATAAAGTTTGCTATAATTAAAGCCATTGTTATACCGAAAATATCAAAAGATTGATGCCAAAAATAAATTAATACTGCCCCAATAGCATAGGCAATAAAACTTGCTGTCAATGGCGTATAAACATCTCCCATGGCAAACAAAGTATCCAAATTCATCAAAAGCAAACTTGCAAAAATTAAACCTAAAGCCATAATACCCAATACATTTGCTGTCATTAAAGTGGCTGCCATATCAAAATTACCATAATTTAAAAGAATTTTTACCAAAGGCACTCTTAACACAAACAAACCAGCACTAAACAACATCATCACAAACATAATTTGGAAAAACCCTTTTAAATATACTGCTTTCATATTTTCAATCTTGTTTTGATAAAAAAGTTTTGCCAGAACTGGAAAAGCTGCAATAGCAATAGCAGAAGAAAAAACCGCCTGAGGAAACTCCTGTAAAGAATTTGCTAAATTAAAAACACCCAGCCTGCCTGATGGCAAAAAGGTAGCAAAAAAAGTAACCACAAAAGCAAACAATTGAATATTAATAACACTTAAAGTTCTTGGCACAACTAAAGAACCAAATTCAAACATATGCCTTTTAAATAAATTAAAATTAACCCTCTTTCATTTAAAACCCGCTATTTTTGCTGGTAACAATTTTACCCCTAAATTCAATATCGCTCCTAAAACAACACCATAAGCCAAACCAATAAGACCAAACTTTGGATATAAAAAGACCACACCAAAAATTATACCTAGGTTATAAAACAAAGGAGCCAGCGCAAAAGGCACTACCATATCAAAAACCAAAAGCATATTTCCTAAAATCGAAGAAATACCTAAAATAATTGGCTGCAGCATCATTACCCTAGTCATCATTACCACCATGGCCCTTGATTCAATTGGCAATCCTTTAAACAAAAAATCAACTATTGGGTTAGTAAAAATTAAAAGCACTACTCCGAAAACAACACTAAAAATAGCAATGCCTAATATGGTAGAGTTAATAAAATCATTGGCTTCTTCTCTTTTGGTATTTAAATACTTTGAAAAAAGAGGTACCAATCCAGCAGTAATTGCTCCCATAATAAAAATATTAAAAATAAAATCCGGAATTCTAAAAGAAGCATAATAAATATCAATATCAACAGTAGCCCCCAAATATCCTGCCAAAAGACTATTTCTCAAAATACTCAAAATACTTCCCACCAAAGTCAAAACGCTTATAACTAAGGCAGATTTTTCTACAGTATTTGTTTTTTTAAACAAAAAATTCATATTATTCTATTTTTAATTCTATTAATCTATCACTGTCAATTTTATAACTCCTAACTATTCTATTTTTTTGTCCTTCTATCCCGCTAGGATAAATAATTTCTAAGTTTAATAAATATTCAATATTCGGTTGTTTTTGCACAAACAACTCATAAATCCTTTCTTTTTTGTCTATTTCAAATAAAGATTCTCAGGAAATATTAATTCTTTTTGTTTCACCTGAACGACTCAAAACTCAACCACCAGTAACCAAATAGTTTCCATCCTCATAAACCCTTGCTCCATCGTCTTTCAAATAGGCAGATCTCATCGCTATATCATCCACTTTTGGATCAACTACAAAGCCATGCCTTTGATAGTCAAGCGTTGCTCCTTGCGAAACATTTACTTTGCTAGGGAAAGATACCTTGGAAAGCTTAACCCCTTTATTTATAATAATTTGAAAATAAGAATACATTAAATCCCTTATTCTTGTGTTGTTTTTATTTTCCACTAAAATACTCGCCAAATTATCAACTCTTCCATCTTCAAATATTTCTACTGTCAAATCAACTTGTTGAAAAATATTATGATCCAAAGATTGATCTAAAATATTATTTCTTACCAAAGCAAAATAATTATCAAACCTCTCTTTTTTAAAATTATTATTAAAGTTTAAATCATTTACTGATTTTACCACATTTTTTTCATAATATAACTGAGCTTTTTTATTACCTAAATAGTTAAAAACCAAAGTGTTCAGCGTATCAAAATTATTGTCTAGCAAAGCTATTTCTGTTAAAAAACTATCTCAAAACTTATTTATTATTTTTAAATTAATTGCTGTTTCTTTATTGTTTTTTAAAACAGCATGTTCAATTAAAAAGTCCACTACATTATTAGCATTTACTATTATTTTTTCTTCATCAGTCTCTAGGTGCAAACTATTTGTTTTTTTCAAAATATTTTCAAAAATATCAATATTAACAGCCATTATGCCATCAAATTGAGTTTTTATTGGAAAATACCTTAAAGCCATTCTTCCTGTTTCATTAAAGTCAAAAAATCAACCCATATCTTCAAAAGCTCAAACTGATTTTTGAGTTTTTATTTCTTCTGGCGGAACCAGCTTGTCAATCATTGCTAAAGTAATATTTGAAACCAAATCAATTTTAGAAAACTCACACTGGTATTTCTCGCATTCCATTTTTAAATAATAGATTCACTTTCCTCCACTAGCATTTATATTTCTAGGGTTTTGAAAAAATATTAGGGTTTTTGTTTTTTGTTTTTCACCAAAAACATTTCCCACTATATCAAAAAAACTATGCGTTTTTTGCAAGCTGATTTTTAAATCCGAAAAACTATCTTCTGCCAAATTTCTGTTTTTAATAATACTGTCAATTACTTCGCCCTCTTTGCTCAATATTAAATTGTTTATTCCTAAAATATTTTCTCTAATCAGTCTCATATTTTCACCTAGATGGCCAACATCGCTAAAGCTATTGTTGTTATCAAAAATATTATTTGCTAAAACATAAAAATTATTTAATTTTGTATTCAAGCTATTAAATCATAACAATGTTTCTGACAGTTCGCTAGAAAACAACGACCCATTCATTAAGTTTGTTCTTACAAAAACATTACTATATATTTTTTGATTTTGATCTTTCAAATAATTAGAATGTCTTACCATTTGGTAATTACTATTTAAAAAACCTTTTATATTTTTTTCTTCTAGTTTATCCAAGCTGCCTTGTAAATTATTTAAAACCACCTCCAAATAAACATAAATATCTCTATTTAATCTTTGTGCTTTATAATAATAATAATAATTATAACCAGCTCAAAGCAAGCCAGCTAGTACAATAAAAATAAAAAACCATTTAAAAAATTTTACCATGTTAAAACTTTATTTCTTTTAAAAAATACCCTGAATTAAACATAGCTTACCTTATTTTTTTGTTTTTTACAATACCTCAAAACAGCTTATTTAAAATTATTTTTTACAAAAAAATCTCACCTTTGCAAGCAAAAATGAGATTTTTGATTAAGCCATAAGCCGGATTCTGTAGTTGTAAAAATACAACTGGCAATTATTTATCTGTACTAAATGTCGCCATTTAGTATCAAGCGAGACACCTGCTCTTTTGAAGCATATTCTCTTGCACCCACCAAGGATTTAGCCGTTTCACTCATTATGTTACCATAATGACTAATCCATAAATGGATTGTTAAAATCTTTCGATTTTAACCGTCTCTGATCGCACCTCTATATTGACATTAAAGCTTAGATTGTTGCCAATTTAAACAAAGTCAATACGACAGCTTTTAACTGTTGGTTTTTTGATGGCAGCCAAAGCTACCAAAATGGAGTCCAGACTTTCCTCTCCTTTTATCTTAATAAATAGCTTATTAAAGAAAGCTTTTTCAAAAAATAGCCAAAAAAACTTAAAGGAGCAATTACCTAGCTTAACCAACTGCATTTTAACATATTTTTAGAAAAATGTCAAAAGCAGCTATAATAGCTGCTTTTGAATTTAAAAATTAATTAACTACCACCAAGCGCTAAACATATCTCAAAAAGTTGGTGGCGCTGGAGCAACAGAGGCTGTTTCACAAACTTTTTTGCAATCAACTTCTGAAGCATATGTTCCTGAACCTGTTTCTGTTGTCGTTACACATTTATTATTAACACACTTATATCTTGTAGCAGCAACTGGCGGAGTGTTCCAAGGAAAATAAGCCACTGGTGCACAATTTGCATTACAAATTGACTCTGTTGTATAAGTGTGAGATCCTGTTTCTGTTGTCGTTACACATCTACCACTTACGCATTTGTATCTCTGTGCTGCTATAGGTGGAGTAGGCAATCAAGGAGAAGGAATTGAAGATAAAGGAGCACAATTTGTCTTACACAACTGTTCACTTGAATAAGTTCCGCTTCCTGAATCAAGTGTTGCGACACATTTGCCACTTACACATTTATATCTATACATTCCATACAATGCTATCGTATCACAGTCCAAAAGACAATCCTTAATTGAAAAATAACTTTTTACACCAAAACCAAGTCCTGCCCTACATTGCCCTTTTCCTTCAACAATTTCACAAGAATACCAACCAGTTTTTGCTAAAATTCCACATCCCAAAGTGCATGAATCTTCTGTCGTATACCTTTTTTCCGCTTGATTATATTCTAATGTTCCCCTTTCAACTTTTTTGCATCTATTAGCATCATCTAGAGTACCAGCAGCGGTAGTGGGACATATAAAGCAAACTTGTTCATTACATTGTCCTCCGTCTCCTCCTGGACAGTTCTTTAAATCTCCGCAAGTTAAAATAGCCTTATTGTTTTCTTTATTTGCATCATCTATTAAAACCTCTGCCACCAAAACTCAAGGCTCTTTAACATCACAAACAAATTCATTTTTTATCCCTAAAACTAACAGCACCCTTGCTTTAATTCCTTTTAATTCTGGATTAGCAATTACCGCTTCCTTTCCTCCACATTCGATTTTTTTCAAAACAACTTTAAAAGCATCGCTATATTCAACATTGGTGCTATTTTTTAATATAATATTATATTCAGCCTTGTTTTTTGCTTCATTAATGCGAGTATAATTTTCATCTTTATTTAAAGAAAAATATACCTCTAAATCAAATTTTGGATCTTCGCATTCTCCTCCATCACAACCGCCTCCACCTGGAGGTTGGCCTCCACCTGGAGGCTGACCACCATCATCGCCCCTTTCTCTTGGCACATTGCCTTGTTCATCAGTACACTCAACAATAAATTCTTTTTTGTTATTGTTCTCATTTGACTCTTTTACTTGATTTTTAGCATCAACAAAAACATTAATTTTAATAACGCCCGGCGTTTTACAAGACCAAGGGCCTTCTATTTTTCATTCTTCACCAGCATTTAAAGAAGGCATAGCTCCTTCAAGTTTTTCTTTTTTATCTCCTTGAGAAAATTCAATCTCAACAGCACCAGCCCCTGCTTTTGCTTTACCAATATTTTTTAAAACTATCGACAGATCTACCTTTTCATTAATTTTAACTCT
Source organism: uncultured Candidatus Saccharibacteria bacterium (assembly GCA_964475745.1). Lineage (GTDB taxonomy): Bacteria > Patescibacteriota > Minisyncoccia > UBA6257 > JAKLIH01 > CAYGJE01. The sequence goes on from CAYYXO010000009.1 coordinate 19,127, forward strand.
TGTTGGCGTCAAACTTAACACCGTTAAGTCTGGTAAATCTTTATCACTGTCCGTTTCTTTATCGTCTTCTCTTTCTCTTGGCACATTGCCTTGTTCATCAGCACACTCAACAATAAATTCTTTTTTGTTATTGTTCTCATTTGACTCTTTTATTTCTTTTTTAGCATCAACAGAAACATTAATTTTAATAACACCCGGCGTTTTACAAGACCAAGGGCCTTCTATTTTTCATTCTTCACCAGCATTTAAAGAAGGCATAGCTCCTTCAAGTTTTTCTTTTTTATCTCCTTGAGAAAATTCAATCTCAACAGCACCAGCCCCTGCTTTTGCTTTACCAATATTTTTTAAAACTATCGACAGATCTACCTTTTCATTAATTTTAACTCTTGTTGGCGTCAAACTTAACACCGTTAAGTCTGGTAAATCACCCTCTAAAGCATCCTTGCATATATCATTACACTCTTCTAAAGACATGCTACCTGCTGGGCTTACTATACAAGTTTGTGTTTTATGATCACAATCATATTTCAAATCTTGAGTCACTCCTCCACAATTGACTGGAAAAACCATTATATTATTAAATTTATTTTTTTCAACAATATTATTTTTGCTATCAATAAAAACTTTAAAAATATAAATTCCTTCTTTTGGGCAAGTTCAATTATAATCTAAACTTTTTATCTCCTCGCCACCATCTAAAGAATTAATATTGCTATAAGCAACTTCTGTTTCATTTATATATAAAGAGGCACGATGTGAGCTTGCTTTAACATTGCTTGAGTTTATATGTTTAATTTGTATATTAATAGGAACCATAACATCAATTTTATTTGGCTCTATTTTAATGCTACTAATAATCAAATCCACTAGCCCTAAAGAGCCCTGTGTTTCTCCTTCATTACTTGCAAAGTCTCTGCCGCAAATAACATTCATGGTTTCTTTACTAATAACTCCTGTTTGGCTCAGTCTATAATGAAATTGCAAACGCCTAACAGCTCCAGCTGTCAATTGGCCATAAAAACCAGTAATTAAATTTTCTGGATAAAAACCATTTTTATTTAAATACCTCTGCAATTCTCTTACCTCTTCGTTTGGTGTTTCAAAATATCCTGGGCCAAGATTAACTGTTGTTAAAAAACAACTATCTTCTCCAAAAGAAATTCCAACATCCATTGACTCTGTAGATCTAAAAGAAATGTACATCTGGCACAAAATGGTTGCCGTAGCTAAATCAACCTTACCATTTTCTAAAAGCCCTGCCATTTTTTGAAATCTTTTTACTGCGTTTTCAGTCAGTTGTCCATAAAAACCAGTTACCATTTTTTCTGGATAAATATTTGAATCATTAGCTAAGAATCTTTGCAATTCGCTAACTCTCTGACTTCTAGCTCCTCTTTGCATTTCTTGATCAAAAGGACAGGTGCCCATCAAATCTATCGATTCCTGATATTCAATTGTAGGCTCAGCGCTTACTTGACTTGTAGTTGGTGCTGGCGCAGGAGAATCATAGCCTCCAGTTTGCTGAACAAAAAGATCAAAAACAATACAAAGGGCTTGCATCGTAGCTAAATCAACCTTACCATTTTCTAAAAGCCCTGCCATTTTTTGAAATCTT
>CAYYXO010000010.1:0-20335 GCA_964475745.1 uncultured Candidatus Saccharibacteria bacterium
TTTCATTTTGCTTTGATTGTTGGCAGTAAAACAATTGTTGCCAAGTTTAACATCCAGTTCCAGATTGTAAAAAACAATCTATTACTGTATCTAGTTTGGATATTGTTTCCAAACGGGACATCTACACCAAAAACTTTGAAAGGTGTATCAGTAAAGATTTTTTTGGCAACTATTTCTGTTCTGAATTTTGTGAGTTTTGAGGTAAAAATCAAAAGCTGATCAGCAGGGGATTTTTTAAAAATCTTTTCTAGCTCCATTAAATTAGAGATGTTCCCCCCTTTTCCCATCGATGACTTATCTTCATAAATAATTTGGTGTTTTGCGAACCTATCCATAAGCTGGTTTCTCATCACCTGAGCCTCAGAAACATCATTAACTCTATATCCGCCAGAGAAAATAATAGGCGAATAGGTGTCAAGATGTTTAGTCATTTCCATAAAAATGGCTAAGGTTTGTTTCGATGGATTTTTCAGATCTTTAGAAATTCCCTGACATAAACAAATATAGTACTTCATTTTTTTCTCCTTTCAAGTTGCAAATAGATTCAAAATAATATTAACATTTTTTATTATATTTGTCAAATAAAAAAACTAAGCATTTTAAAATTGATTTTTTATTTTTTCTCTGTTAAGATGTCTTTGTTAAAAATTATTTAAGAATAAAATATGACAACACAAAAGCAAAAAAAATTTGTCTATAATTTTCAAAATGGCAAAGCAGAAGGCCATGGCAAAATGAAAGATATTCTTGGCGGCAAAGGTGCTGGCTTAGCAGAGATGACCAACATTGGTGTTCCAGTGCCTCCTGGTTTTACTATCACTACTGAAGTTTGTAATTACTATTATAGTCATAATAAAAAATTACCCATTGGTCTATCAGATCAGATAAAAAAAGCTATTCTAAAAATAGAAAAAGCCACCAATAAAAAATTTGGTGATCATAAAAATCCCTTGCTTGTTTCTGTTAGATCTGGTTCAAAGTTTTCCATGCCAGGCATGATGGACACTATTTTAAACCTAGGCTTAAATGATATTACTGTCGAATCTTTAGCTCAAAAAACAGGCAACGAAAGATTTGCCTATGATTCCTACCGTCGTTTTATTATGATGTTTTCCGATGTTGTTTTAAATATCAACAAGTCAGAATTTGAAGAATATTTTCATAAGCTAAAAGAGAAAAAGAAAATAAAAAATGATTTTGATATTTCCTCAGAAGATTTAAAAGAACTTATCAATCAATACAAAAAAATTGTTAAAGCCAAAACAGGAAAACCTTTTCCTCAAGATGTTTTTAATCAGCTTGATATGGCTAAAGAAGCTGTTTTTAGAAGCTGAAACAATCCTCGAGCTATTTCCTATAGAGAAATAAATAAAATTCCTGGAAGCCTTGGCACAGCTGTAAATATTCAAGCCATGGTTTTTGGCAACATGGGAAATGATTGTGCTACTGGTGTGGGCTTTACCAGAAATCCTTCAACAGGTAAAAAAGAATTTTATGGAGAGTATCTAATCAACGCCCAAGGAGAAGATGTTGTTGCTGGCATTCGCACTCCTAAACCAATCATTGAGTTACAAAAAGAAATGCCAAAAGTTTTTAAACAATTAAAAGAAGTTACTACCAAGCTTGAAAAACATTACCAAGAAATGCAAGATTTTGAATTTACTGTTGAAAGCAATGTTTTGTACATGCTTCAAACTCGCACTGGCAAGAGAGGCATTAGAGCTGCCATAAAAATTGCTGTCAACATGGTAAAAGAAAAATTAATTACCAAAGAAGAAGCTCTTTTAAGAATCAATGCCAATGAAATAAACAAGCTTTTGCATCCTATTGTTGATCCAAAAGCAAAATTAGAAATTATTGCCACTGGTTTGCCAGCAGCCCCAGGAGCAGCCACTGGTAAAGTTGTTTTTGACCCTGATAAAGCTGTTGAAATGGTTGAAACAGGTGAAAAAGTTATTTTGGTTCGGGAAGAAACTTCACCTGATGATATCAATGGCATGAATGCTGCCCAAGGCATTTTAACAGCCAGAGGAGGCATGACATCGCATGCAGCAGTGGTTGCTAGAGGCATGGGCAAATGCAGCGTTGTTGGTTGTGAAGCAGTCAAAATAGACAAAAACAAAAAACAATTTACTATAAATGGAGTTGTTAATGTCAAAGAAGGTGATTACCTTACTATTGACGGAACTTCTGGCAATGTTATTCTAGGCAAAGCAGATACTATTTTACCAGAGATTGACTCAGAGTTTAAAACCTTCATGAAATGAGCTGATGAGGTAGCTGTCTTAAAAGTAAGAGCAAATGCCGATATACCAAAAGATGCCAAAGTTGCCAAAGAATTTGGCGCTGAAGGCATTGGTCTTTGCAGAACAGAGCATATGTTTTTTGATGCTCAAAGATTGCCTTATATGCAACAAATGATTTTAGCAGAAACAGAAAAAGAAAGAAGGTCTGCCTTAAACAAACTTTTGCCTTATCAAACAGAAGATTTTTATGGTCTATTTAAAGCCATGAAGGGATTTCCAGTTACTATTAGAACTTTAGACCCACCACTTCATGAGTTTTTACCAAAAACACTTAATTCAGCCAAAGAGCTTTCTGCTATTATAAATATTCCAGCTGAAAAAATTATGCAAAAAACAGAAGAGCTTCATGAGATTAACCCCATGCTTGGTCATAGAGGTTGTCGTCTAGGCATTACTTATCCAGAAATAACCGAAATGCAAGTAAGAGCTATTATTACAGCTGCTTGCGAAATTTACAAAAAAGAAAAAATAAAAGTTTCACCAGAGATAATGATTCCATTAGTAGGCACTGTAAGAGAATTTATTGATCAAAAACAAGTTGCTATAGAAATTATAAAAGAGGTGCTTAAAAAATACAAAACAAAAATCGATTATAAAATTGGCACCATGATCGAAGTTCCTAGGGCAGCCTTAACAGCTGATGAAATTGCCAAAGAAGCAGACTTTTTCTCATTTGGCACCAACGACCTAACTCAAATGGGCATGGGTTTTTCCAGAGATGATGCCGGTAAGTTTATAAAAATCTATCAAAATAAAAAGATTTTAGAAAACGACCCCTTCCAAACTATTGATCAAGAAGGCATTGGTAAATTAATTGCCATGGGGGTAATTCTAGGAAGAGAAGCTAAAAAAGATTTAAAAATTGGCATTTGCGGAGAACATGGTGGAGATCCAGAAAGTGTAAAGTTTTGCCATCGACTAGGCTTGTCCTATGTTTCATGCTCTCCTTATCGTGTATCAATTGCTAAACTCTCAGCTGCTCAAGCAGCCATAGAAGAAAAAAAATAAAAACACACAAACACCTTGCTTTTTGCGAGGTGTTTTTTGAATTTGACAGCAAGAACTTATTGTGGTAATATCTTATTAGTATCTAAAAAATAAAAAAAAGAAAGAGGGTGAAAAAATGTTAGAAGCTTTGGTTAAATGTCCGAGATGTATGAACGCTTTCAGTGTTGTAAAAGAGTCCATATCTCATCGAGAGCAATGTTATTGCTCAAAATGTAATATGAAATTCATCATGCTCATACATACAATAAACATCTCCTTTTACAAAAAGGATTTGTTTGACTTACTTGATCAAACAAAAACAGAAATAGAGGCTAGAGACTTGACCAATCCGCGAGCAGTAGTCTCCAAAGTTGAAAAATATTTCAACAGAAAGGGGGAAAAATGACCTGCCTGAAATTAAAAATCATTTTTATTTGCAGAAATTGCTGGTATACAAATACGACAGAAACACTCACATTAGGAAGTGAAGACAATGTCGTTTGTGAATATTGTCATACGGAATTTTTAGCAAAGGAAGTGATGAGCTTTGTTTCTCCTAAACATCCAAATCAAAAATAGAAGCAAAAGACCATTTGTGGTTAAAAAACACAGATGGTCTTTTCTATTTTGCTTTTTTTGTTTTTTATGGTATTATCTATATATAAAAATAAAATCATATTATGTTAAATTCAAAACCACCCTCTGGCATGAGAGACACTTTGCCAGATGAACTAAGAAAAAAAGAGAAAACTATTTCACAAATAAAACAAATATTTGAAAAGTTTAATTATGACCCCATTGACACTCCTGTGTTAGAAAGAATTGAAGTGCTAAATGGTAAATTTAGCAATCCAGAAGAAAATGAAAAATTAATTTTTCAAATACAAAAAAGAGGCGAAAAAGCAGATGAAGGTTGCGATCTAGGGCTTCGCTATGATTTAACAGTGCCTCTGGCTCGTTTTTATGTAGCCTATAAAGATAAATTGCCTAAAGTTTTTAAACGCTATTGTGTTGACAAAGTTTGAAGAGCAGAGCGACCAGGCAAAGGCAGATATAGAGAATTTTATCAATGCGACATCGACACTATTGGCAGCGAGTCAAACTTAGTCGAGCTAGAAACATTTTTAGCCTTAGCAGAAGCTTTGCAATGTTTTGACTTAAAAAACCTTTCTTTAAAAATAAGCTCAAGAAACTTTCTAGTCAAGCTTTTAGAAAGCTTTAATATAGAAAAAACAAAAACATTTATGTATTGTCTAGACAAAGAAGACAAGCTAGGCCTAAAAGGTGTTTTGCTTGAGCTAAAAGAAAAAGTTTTTGATGAAAAAGTTTCTCAGGAGATTATTGAGCTATTAAATAGCGATGAAAAATTAAATAGCTACATCCAAGACAAACCAGAAATTTTAGCTATTGTTGAAGAAGTAAATTATCTAGTTAAAACCATAGCTCCATTGCTAAAAAATATCAAGGTATATTTTTGTAAAACTTTAGCCAGGGGTTTTGACTATTACACGGGCACTGTTTTTGAATTTTACAGCGAAGATTTAAAATCAACTATTGCTGGTGGTGGAAGATTTGACACCCTTACAAGTATTTTTGATAATAAAAAAACACCTGCCTGCGGAGGGTCAATTGGCATTGAAAGAATTTTTGGATTACTCGAAAATCAGGAAAAGCAAGCGTCAAAAAACTCTGTTTTGATTTCCTTGTTTAGCGAAGAAATGAAACAAGATTGTCTGTTGCTCTTACAAGACTTAACCAAAAACAACATAAACGCCGAAATTTATTTAAAGTCAGATAAACTAGGCGATCAGATAAAATATGCTCTATCAAAAAATTGTAAATACCTTTTAATTTACGGCCCAGAAGAAAAAGAAAAAGGAGTGGTGGGTCTTAAAAACTTAGCCACAAAAGAGCAAAAAGAAGTAAAAAAAGAAGACCTTATAAAAGAAATAATATTTTAAAAAAGAGGCGACACTTGTCGCCTCTTTTGTTTTTTAGTCTATCGATATACAGTAGGTTTTTTATAAGGGTGTGTATGGTGGTTGATTAAATTTAACAAAGCAAACAGTGCGTCACTAATTTCTTTGTCTTCTATTTTCATTATTTTTTCAGCAATTTCATCAATGGTTTTGTTATATTCTCCATAAGTAGCAAGAAGAATAGTTTCTTTCTTTTTGCTCATCATACCTCTCCTTTCCCAAGTTTTTAAGATTTAAATAGCTAAAGCTATTATATCATAAAAGCAGGTGTTTTTCAATGACAAAAAACAAAAAATTTGATAGAATCTAATTAATAAACAATCAAAATGAAAGAAATAAACTTAGCCGACGACATTGAAAATTTATTTGGCGTTGGTAAATATTACAAAGATAGATTAAAAAAACTAGACATCTCAACCATAAAAGATTTTTTATGGCATTTTCCTTTTAGATATGAAGATTTTTCAAACATCAGGCAAATAGCAGAAATAAATTCAGATCAACCTTTTACTGTTGTTGGAAAAATAAGCAACATAAAAAGCTATAGAACTTATCATAAGCGCATGCTTTTAACCAATGCCAAGATTGAAGACGATAGTGGTTCAGCAGAGCTTGTTTGGTTTAACCAACCATTTATCTCCAAGCAATTAAAAAATGGCATGACCCTGTCTATCTCTGGTAAGCCAAAAGTAAAAGGCAAGAGCTTTATTTTCCAAGCACCGTCTTTTGAAATAGTTTCTCAAGCTGATGAAGAAGCTGATTTTTCTGAATTTAAGCATACTGGTAGATTAATTCCAGTATATCCAGAAACAAGCAAAGTTACCTCTAAAATGATTCGCACTTACACCAAAAAACTTCTCGAAGCTTTAAGCAGTCAGCTGCATGAATATTTACCAGAAGAAACCTTAGCAAGAAATAATTTATTTGTATTAGAAGATGCTTTAAATAAAATTCATTTTCCAAGTGATTTAAAAGAAGCTGCTGAAGCTAAAAAAAGATTTATTTTTGAAGAAATGTTATTAGTTCAACTTCATTTGATGAGAATAAAAGACAAAATGTCAAAAAACAAAGCACCAAAAATAAAATCTGATATCGCCTTAATCAAAGACTTTTTAGATACCTTACCCTTTATTTTAACTAAAGCTCAGAAAAAAGCCATCTGAGAAATAATGAAAGATTTAGAAAAAGGCGCACCCATGAACCGTCTTTTAGAAGGAGATGTGGGCTCAGGCAAAACCATTGTAGCAGTAGCAGTTGCCTTGCTTGCCATCAACCAAGGCTATCAAGTCGCCCTTATGGCACCAACAGAAGTTTTAGCCAAACAACATTTTGAAAATATTATTAAGCTTTTAGAAAAGTTTGAGTTTAAACTAGCTCTTATGACTGGCGAAGGAGTAAGAATAAAAGATGGCTTTATCTATGGAAAAGTTTCCAAAGAATATTTATTAAAAAGCATTCAAGAAGGCACCAGTTGATTAGTTGTCGGCACGCATTCATTAATTCAAAAGAATATTTACTTTAAAAATTTAGGCCTTATCATTATTGATGAACAGCATCGCTTTGGCATCAAACAACGCCAAGAACTGCTCCGCACAGGCAAAAATTCTGAGAATTTAGGTGGCAAATCATTGCCACACTTTCTGTCCATGACCGCCACGCCCATACCAAGAACTCTAGCTCTGTCGATTTACGGAGATTTAGAACTTTCCATTTTAGACGAAATGCCTAAAAACAGAAAACCTATCATCACCAAAATTGTTCCCAAAACAAAAGAAAAAGACATGTTTGCTTTTATTAAAAAAGAAATCAAAAGCGGAAGGCAGGCTTTTGTAATTTGTCCAAGGATAGAAGATCCAATCGAAAACGAAGAAAATAAAAAAACCAAGAATATTTTTTCTTTTGATCAGCTTTTAAATTACGAAGTGAAAGCAGTAAAAAAAGAAGTCGAAAAGATGAAAAAGATTTTTCCTGATTTTAAAATAGAAATGCTTCATGGAAAAATGAAATCAAAAGATAAAGAACTTATCATGAAAAAGTTCTATCAAAACGAAATAAATATGTTGGTTTCAACTTCTGTTATTGAGGTTGGCGTAGATGTTCCCAATGCCACTATCATGCTTATCATGGGCACAGAATCTTTTGGCTTAGCCCAGCTCCACCAGTTTCGAGGAAGAGTTGGCAGAGGAGCTCATCAATCATATTGTTTTCTATACACAGAATCAAAAAGCAAAACCACCAAAGAGCGCCTCGAGGCCATGGTTAATTGCCACGATGGCTTTAAGCTAGCTGAAATTGATTTAAAACTGCGTGGCCCAGGAGAATTATTTGGCAAAAACCAATCTGGTTTTCCAGATTTAGCCATGTCAGCCATAAAAGACACTCGACTGCTAAAAAACATCCAAGCAGAAGCAAAAATATTGTTTAATTTGGATAAAGATTTAAAAAACTACCCCTTGTTTTTGCAAAGATACCAAGAATTTGTTGAAAAATTACACATGGAATAGCTTTTTTATTTCAAAATTTTCAACCAGGCAAAACCCTTGTTGACTTTCAAATTTTTTGTTACACTAAAAACAATTATATAATTTTAAAACCAAATACCTTTGGTTGTTTTAAAATAAGCTTCATTATAAAAGTTTAAACATATATCATGAAAAAAACTTGCAAATTTATTGTTGTTGTCGGCGGTGTTATTAGTGGAGTAGGCAAAGGAATTATATCCTCTTCTCTAGGCAAGATATTAAAAGATTATGGCTTTAAAACAACCATAATAAAGATTGATCCTTATTTAAATTATGATGCTGGCACTTTACGCCCAACAGAGCATGGTGAAGTTTGAGTAACTGATGACGGCGGAGAAATAGACCAAGATTTAGGCAACTACGAAAGATTTTTAGATCAAGATATTTCCAAAGAAAACAATATCACCACTGGCCAAGTCTACAAAACAGTTATTGATAAAGAAAGAGCAGGAGAGTATTTAGGCCAAACGGTTCAAATTATTCCCCATATTCCTAATGAAGTAATTCGTCGGTTAAAACTAGCTGCCAAAGATAATGATTTTGTTATCATAGAAATAGGCGGCACAGTAGGTGATTATGAAAATGTTCCTTTCTTGTTTGCCACTAAAAGTCTTGAAAGAGAAGTGGGCAGAAAAAACATTGCCAATGTTTTAGTTACTTATCTTTTTGCGCCAAATCACATTGAGGAGATCAAAACCAAACCAACTCAACAAGCCATTAAAATGCTTACAGAATCAGCTGGTATCTTGCCAGATTTTATTGTTTGTCGAGCTCACAAAGAAATAGATGTAGAGCATAAAAGAAAGATAGAAGTTTATGCCAACATGAGCACTGACAAAATTGTATCAGCACCAAATGCAGAAACTATCTACCAAGTGCCAAGCTTTTTAGAAAAAGAAAAATTTGGTTTAAAAATTTTAAAATATTTTAATGTAAAACCAAAGAACAAAAGAATTGACGATTGGTCAAAAAGTATTGACCAGATACTAAATCCAAAAAAAGAAATTAGCATTGCCATTGTAGGTAAATATCTCGAAACAGGAAGTTTTATGCTTAAAGATTCATACATCTCCATAAAAGAAGCTCTAGTCCATGCTGGTTCAAAGCTAAAAACCAAGGTAAACATCGAGTGAGTTTCAGCTAAAAACATAGAAACAGAAAAAAATGCCAATTTTCTTAAAAAATTTGATGGCATTTTAGTTCCTGGTGGCTTTGGTAATAATGGCGTAGAAGGTAAAATGAAAGCTATTCAATTTGCTAGAGAAAACAACAAGCCCTATCTAGGACTTTGCTATGGCATGCAGCTAGCCTTAATAGAGATAGCCAGAAATCTTTGCTCGCTTAAAGAAGCCAACACTTCTGAAAACAGCCCAAATTGCCAGTATAAAATAATTGATTTTATTCCTATCCAAAAAGAACTATTAAAGAATCATCAATATGGCGGCACCATGAGACTTGGAGCTTATGCTGCCATTGTAGCTAAAAATACCAAGCTTTTTAATCTCTATCATAAAAACAACAGATTAGAAAAAGACCAGCTCAGGCTAAAAAATATTCTAAAAGATAAAAGTCAACTATTTAGAATTGGCAAGATATCAAAAGATGATGTAGTTATTTTAGAAAGGCATCGCCATCGCTACGAAGTAAACCCAGAATACATAGATATATTAAAGAAAAAGGGAGTTGTTTTTTCAAGTCATCACCACCGAATAGACAACACCCATTTAATAGAGTCTATTGAGCTTAAAAATCATCCATTTTTTATAGGCACACAAGCACATCCAGAATTCAAATCTAGATTAAATGATCCCGCACCTCTTTTTATTGGCTTTGTTGAAGCTTGCTTAAAAAACAAAAAATAAAATAAAAATTAAACGCACCAGCCACATTTGGCTGGTGCTTGTCAAATCAACTTTTTTATGTTAATATATTGTTATCTTGTATCTTGACAGAAGAAAGGGGAAAAGAAAATGTTTAAAAAAGATGAAATTATCAGAATTGGGGTTCGTGTCAGGGTAGTGGCAGTGACAGACTCTCAAATTCCACTTTTAGTAGTGGAAGATGTTCTTGATTCACAAAAAGTTTTGTTTAAAGGCATGGAACACTTTGATTTGAGAACCCAAACTCAAAGAGAAGAAGGGTACGAGATAGAATCTCATGCTATTGCCTTTTTTGTTCCGGTTTTTGGTCAAGAAGTCAATGAATTCGCAAAAAGATTTTCCCAAAAGGATGCCATTTATTTAAATCCTGACAGTGAAATTTTGCGATCTTCTTGTGAATTTGCTGTTCCTCAAAGAAAAGAAAAAGGGGTTCTAAAGATTGAGTGTAAAAAAGGTTACGACCTTTGCGGTCTTAACTTTTTTGACTTAAACATGACTCCTAAAAAATGTTCTTTCGTCCGGCAGATTCTTTCTGCCACAGACTTTGAGCAAGAAGAATATTTTTTAAAGGAGATCAAGTGCCGCATAAAAATTGCGACACCCATATTCTAAGAAAACGAATTTTATAGCGAGGGCTTTGCCCTCGCTTTTCTATTTTGCTTTTTTTAAAAATTTGCTATACTATAAAAAAGATAAAAAAATACCATGTTTAAAAGAAAAAGCAAAGAAGAGCTAGTAGGTCAGCTAGACAGTGTTAACGAAAAAAGAGCAAAAGATCATAAAAAACAATTTCGTACTAGCGAAGAAGATTTTAATTTAAATGAAAAAGAATTAAAGCAAACAAAAAAACAAGAATTCGCTACATACAAAAAAGAACTTAAAAAAGTTATCATTATTAAAAAAGAATTTTCTAGGCAGCTAAAAGAAAACATTGATTTTGATTTGGAATTTTTTGAAGGATTAAAAAAAGATCAGCCAAAGCTTTTCAAATATTTAGCCGATATGCCAAGTTGCCAAAAAATTGTTAAAGATGCTTTTATCAGAGCCTCAAAGTATAATTTTTTAGATCATGCTAATGATTTGAAAAAAGTTTTTTCTATTTCAGACGATATATTTGAAAACCAAGATTACATTAAAGGCATCCAAGAAGGTTTTTTATATAATTTAAACGAAGAAAGCTTTGAAGCAGCAGAAAAAATGATTTCTAATAATAAAAATTTTCCTTTTGAAATTTTCAAAAATCCAGAAATTATCAATAGCTTGGCAGGCGCAAAAGAAAAACTTGAAAATCAAAAAATTAAAAATGAAAACGAAGAAAAAGGGCTGCAATTATTATCATCAATTGAAAAACATTTTCCCAATAAATAACCAATATGTTTTTAAAAAAACTTTTAAATGAATATCTCGATTTTTTAGAAATAGAAAAAAATCGAAGCATCAAAACTCGCGACAATTACGAGCGCTATCTTATTCATTTTCTAAAGTGAGTTTCGAGCTACTTAGGCAAGCCAGAAAACACAATTACTCCCAAAGATATTTCCTATGATGTTTTAAGAGAGTATCGTTTGTTTTTAAATAGAGAAATCATTGATTCAGGTGAGCAAAGAAAAAAGAATACCCAGGGCTACTACATCATTGCCATTAGAAATTTTTTCAAATATCTTATCAGGCGAGACATTGACATAATTTCTCCAGACAAAATAGACCTTCCCAAATCAGGCGATAGAGAAATAAGCATTATCTCCGGAGAAGAATTGATTAGACTACTAGAAGCTCCTGATCTTTCTGATTTAAAAGGTATGAGAGACAAGGCTCTTCTAGAACTTCTTTTTTCAACTGGACTTCGTGTTTCCGAGCTTTGTTCTTTAAATAAAGATAGTCTTAATTTAAAAACAGGAGAGTTCCCTATAAGAGGAAAGGGCAGAAAAATCAGAGTTGCTTTTCTTTCTGAGCGTGCCAAAAAATATGTTATTGATTGGCTTAATGCCAGAAAAGATATTGTTGACGAAGCACTTTTTATTGGTCTACCAAACATTAAAAGCAAAAACTACACCAGACTAACCCCTCGTTCAGTAGAAAGAATTATAAAATACTATGCTATTAAGGCGGGCATCACTAAAAAAGTTGTTCCTCACACTTTAAGACACTGCTTTGCTACAGATTTATTGCAAAATGGTGCTGATTTGCGCTCAGTGCAATCCATGCTCGGCCATGCTTCTGTTGCCACCACTCAAATCTATACCCACTTAACAAACAAAGAATTAAAAGAAACCTACAGAAAGTTTCACGGTAAAAAATTTAATAAATAAAAAACTGCTTAACAGCAGTTAGAGTGTGCTTCCAGAGGGATTCGAACCCCCAGCCTCATGGTCCGAAGCCATGCGCTCTATCCAGTTGAGCTATGGAAGCGATTTAAAAGAGTTTACCACATTTTATTTCTTTAGTAAAGAATCATGAACAATCTAAACAAAGTTTTATTTGAAAAAATTTATCACAAACGCCATCGTTTTTTAACTATTGCTTCTTGATTGATTAGCAATGGTAGTTTTTTAGTTTTGTTTTTTCTTAGCTTTATTCTTTTTTTAATTATACTAAAGCAAAACTTCGAATTTACTTTAAAGATTTTTTTAAATTCATTTTTAGCGGTTGCTTTAGTTAAGCTTGTTGTTGATAAGCTCATCAAAAAATATTACTATAAACCAAGACCATTTGTCTTTTATGAGAGCATTGAAGGCATTGGTAAAAAAGAAAAAAACAGTACTTTGCCATCAGGTCATGTAACCATGGTAACAGCAATTGTTTTTACCATTATTTTCTATAGCCCGGCAGTCATTTGGTTAATTTTAGCCATCCCTCTAGTCATGTGATCAAGAATTTACAACGGCATGCATTGACCGCTTGATGTTTTAGTTGGTTTTTTCCTAGGTGCCTTTATTGCTAATGTCAGTTTTGTTTTAATTAATTTTCTTTTCTAAAAAAAGAAAAACTACTTTACTGCCAAACCCCCTCCATTCAAACTGGAGGGGGTTTGACAATCAAGATTTTTTATGGTTAACTATACACAACTTAACATGCTATTTGAAAATAAAATAAATATTATAGGAGGAGCCAAATGTTTGATGATTCGATCATGTTTTTTGGCAAAGGCATAGAGTCAAGTTTAAAATCAAACTTAGAAGGACTTTTCAAAAAAAATGAGATTGTTTTTTTTGATATTGAAGGAGGGTCTTTTGCAGATGGCGAAAGTCGCATTCTTCTAAGCGGAAAAGAAAAAAGTGTTCGTGGGCTTGATGTCTTTTTGTTCCATTCGACAGCGCAACCAGATACAAATCTCATATCATTATTCATAACACTAGATTCTCTTAAAAGGGCTTCAGCTGAGAAAATTACCGTTATAATTCCTTATTTTGGCTATGCCAGGCAAGATAGAAAAACTCAAGGAAGAGAGCCTATTTCTGCCTCTTGTATTTCTCGACTTATAGAAAACAGTGGTGCCCACAGAGTTGTTTGCATTGATCTCCATGCAGGTCAAATTCCAGGTTTTTTTACAATTCCTGCTGACGATTTAAAAACAGCAAAGCTGTTTGCCAAAAGGATAAAGGAAGATTTTTGCAACAAGATAGATAACTTGTCAATTGCTTCTCCTGATGCAGGAGGCGCAAAAAGAGTTGAGGAAATGAGCTCTTTGGTCAACATTAGTTCAGATTTTGTTATTTGCCACAAAAAAAGAAATGGGGCAGATAATGTCAAAGGCTTTAAAATCATCGGAGATATTAAAGGTAGAGATATTCTTATTTTTGATGATATTACATCAACTTGCTCAACATTGTACAAATCAGCTAAAGCAATGCTTGAGGCTGGAGCAAAGTCTGTTTCAATTGCTGTGGTACATTTTGCCTGCACGCAAGATCGTTGCAGCAAAATAAAAAATGAGTTTGATTGGAGTATAATACACAAGAAATATACTACCAATTCACACCCTCAGTCTGTCATAGCTCAAAAAGAGCTGGGGTTTCAGATAATTGACCTATCGGATTTGCTATTTGAAACAGTGCGTAGAATAATCAAGCACGAGTCCGTGTCGAGTTTATTCTAGCAAAAAAAGCACGGCATTGCGGTTTTAACCGCAATGCCGTTTTCATATTATTTTGTGCCCCCAGCAGGACTCGGACCTGCGACCATTTGCTTAAGAGGCAACTGCTCTACCAGCTGAGCTATGGGGGCGAGTTAAACAAATATCATTTTACTACATTTATTGCAAAATTTCAATAGCCAGCCGCTTAACTTTCAATTAAAATAAAAATGCCTTGGCGCCATTTGCGCCAAGGCATATAATAATAGATCCTTACGTTTTTAAATCAAGCACCTGAAGGTGCTTTTTCTTCGCACGCAACCCAAGGGTATCGTTTAGATATCCCAGAAGGTCATTTTTCATTTTGTCAGGGTCGTTCTTTTTGGATTCAACTGACAACAAATTCGGGTCAACAAAAGAAACTTTATAAACATTTCTTGGAGAGTGAATCTTGATAGATTCGCCCTGCTTACAAACTTTCTTCTTAAAATTCCTGTAAACTTTGCCATCTGTAACCTTAACATCACAAGAAAAACCTAAACACATAAAAAACCTGCCTTTCTTTTTTAAGATACAAAATAGATAAAACAGAATCCATATAATACCACACAAAAAGTCAAAAGTCAACCCATAGCGCTGCTAAATATCACTCCATTGCAATTTTTATTATTATTTGATAATATAAAGGCAGTAACAATTGCCCTGAAAAACAGGACTTTTTATTATTTTGATTTTTAATGATTAAGATGTTATTGTTAAAATATGACTAAAGACACATTTTCAAAAATTTACGAAGAACACGCAAGTGAAATTTTTAGTTTTCTTTTTTTAAGAACACAGTTGTCAGACATTGCTAATGATCTGACTTCTGATGTTTTTTTTAAGTTTTGAAAAGCTAATAAAAACAAACCAGAAAATTACTTAAAAAATCCACGAGCATTTCTTTATCGCATCTCTAGAAATTGCTTAATAGATTTTTATAGAAAAGATAGTAAAGAGAATACCGTTTCATTGCAAAACACCATTGACAATGACGACGGTGAAACAGAGGAACTTCAAATTCAATCAGAAGAAGACATTATCAAGCAATTTTCTGAAGACGAAAAAAAACAAATGGTTTTAAAAGCCATCTACAGATTAAAACCAATTTATGCTGATGTTTTAATTTACTACTATATCCAAGGACTTGATTCAAGGGAAGTAGCTGTTATTATAAACAGAACAGAACAAAACACCAGAGTTATCATCCACCGTGCTTTAGAATCTCTTAAAAAATCTATTTCAAAATAATATGGGAATAGAATATAATATTTTAAAAAGAAACACAGACCCAACTATCGATTCAGTTGATGTCTTTTCTAATGTTTATGAAGAATTTAATGCTCTGGATCATAAAAATGCCAAAGATTCAGATTTTATAGCAATAATTAAAGATTTTATCGAAAATATAAGAGCATCAGGGCTAATAGACCAATCTTTTAAAAAAATAGAAACAAATTTTGAAAAATTAGAAAAACTAAGCGAAGTCAAAGACAGTAAAACTATTGATATCATAAAATATATTATAAAAACAGACACCATCATAGGCAAGCTTTTTTGAAAAAATGTTATTGAAAAAATAAAAAACGAGTTTCATGATAAAAGTTTTTCTGGTAAAGCATCTCTTGAAGAAAGAAATTTGCCTATTGATAGAAATTTAACAAAGCTTGAAAACATTTTTTTATCATTAATTGCAGAAAAATATCTAAAAAACAAACTACTTGAGGCCAAAAACCAAGATTAATGCTTGGTTTTTGTTTTTAAAAAAACAAAAAAGTCCAAACACATTTTGGACTTTTTTGATTATTTATTATTCCCAATTATGACATAGCAAGGTAACTTTGTGATTGACACATGAAAGATTGTTTTTCAAGATCCTCGCATTTTTTATTTGGGACATTCGGATGTGTTCGAATTTTTTGGGTAGCGTCCAGCTATTGACAAAACAAAAAAAGTTTGCTAGTGTATTAATAGTTAAGAGATAGAGCTTCGGCAATATCGCTTAACTACTGAAAGAAGTAATCTAGCTTGCTAGGTTGCTTTTTTCTTTTATTTTAGAAATTGCCAGCATTTTAGACAGAAAAGACCATATTTACACGTTTTTTAGGCAAAACACCTAAAAACTAGCTTTTATCTTTATATTTTCTATTCGGAAAACCTGAGTGTAGAACTGTAACATTTCCCCCTATTTTTCGTCTACATTAGTGAAAGCATTAAATTAAGAAAAAAACACATGAAAAATCAATCATTTACAAAAGAAGATTTAGAATTGATTTTACAGGCATTAAAAGATGATGCTATTTCAGGTTTTAACAAAGATATTGTTAAAGCTAGTGTTTTCAATAAAATAAATAAATACGAAGCAGAAAACAGAGTTCCAGTGCTTCTTTCTTTTAGAAAGCACGCTACTATATACAAAACTGTTTTTGCTACTTTAATGATTGCCTTCTTTGGTTATTCTGGTTTTAGATCAGCTTCTTCTATATCACCATTAAGTCCATTATACCCAATCAGGCAAAACACCGACAACTTATTAATCTCTTTTCTCCCAGAAGAGAAAAAGATAGAAAAAAGATTTGAGATTACATCTGAAAAACTAGAAGCTCTTAAAAGTGAAGTTGTTACAGAAGTTCAAAGTCAAAGACTTGCCAAATCAGTCAAACAAGATTTAGCCACCATTACTTCAGAAATCCAAAACATCAAAGATCCACAAAGACTTCTTTCAGTTGCTTCAACTATTGAAGCCCAAACAGACATCTTAAGAAAAGAAGCCTATAACGAAATAGTAGTAACAACAGGCAACACTTTGCCTTTAGATCTAAGAGATATGATTAAAGAAACCACCACCAAGATTTTAGCTATCTTTAATGAAACTCAAGAAAAAGCCACCAACTGCCCAACCTACATTGCCACTCGCATTGAATCACTCACTCAAAACCCAGAATTAAACTTTTTCAATCCAAACAAATACTCAGAAATAGTTACTTTACTTAAAGACGCCAAACTCAAAATTGAAAGAAACGATTGTTTAGGCGCTTTAGCCTCACTTGATATCATAGATAGCTACAAGCTAAACATAGTCATAGCAGAACAAGATTCAGGAAATATAGAAATAACAGCCATAGAAGAATAAAATTGCTTTAAATAAACATTTGTCAATATGAAAAAAACAAATAAACAAAGCAAAAAAATATTAGAATACACCGCAGTGTTCACAAGAGAAAAAGACGGTAGATATTCTGTATCTTTCCCAAGCTTGCCAGGATGTGTAACATTTGGAAATGATTTGGATCACGCGCAAGAAATGGCTCAAGAAGTATTAGAACTATGATTAGACCATCTACTAGAGTCAAAAAAGCCGATACCAGTTGAAAAAAGCAAGCCAAAAACATATGTCAATCGGATAAAAGTTTCTTTAGTTAGTGCTTCAAAATAATTGCCATGAAGCCATTAAAATTTAAACTGATTATAAAATATTAGAAAGCAATGGATTTGTCTTTGTTTGTCAAACAGGTAGTCATTGTATCTGAAAAAATTTTAAAAACGAAGTATCCGTTGTTATTCCGTTCCATGGAAGCAACAAAGAATTGACCCCAGGAACATTTCAAGACATCATTAAACAATCCAAACTACCCAAAGAAAAATTCCTTAAAAAATAATAAAATTGCTTTCCTGCCAAAAATTGCTAGCACATATCAATTTTTGGTAGGAAAGCAAATAAGAACCCCAGTATCCAGTAGCAGAGCAAACTTTAACAATGCTAATTGAGCCCATTAATTAAGGGCTTACAATTAGACCATTACCTTTCCGAATAAATAAAGGGAAAGGAGGTCGTCTAAGGGGCATGTGTTCACCTACGGGGTGAACAAATTATACAAAAGCATTCTTTTTTAAGAAAATTTAATATCTTAAAAGAGAAAAAATAAAATTAAAAATTATAATGAAAAAATTACTCGCAATATTTTTAGTTGCATCATTTGCTTTTGTTGGCGTTTTGAACGCTAGCGCAGTAACCATTGAAGAATTACAAGCACAAATTGCTCAATT
This sequence comes from uncultured Candidatus Saccharibacteria bacterium, assembly GCA_964475745.1. Lineage (GTDB taxonomy): Bacteria > Patescibacteriota > Minisyncoccia > UBA6257 > JAKLIH01 > CAYGJE01. The sequence goes on from CAYYXO010000010.1 coordinate 17,833, forward strand.
ACTTCAACAAATTGCTGCTTTAAGCGGAACAACAGCTCCAACAGCTCCAGCAGTAGGCGCAACTTGTTTTCACACCGATTTATCACAAGGTATGAGAAGCAGCTCTGTCACTGACTTACAAACAGTTTTAGCAACAGACAAAACTGTTTATCCAGAAGGATTAGTCACTGGCTTTTTTGGTCCTATGACCTTAAACGCTGTTAAAGCATATCAAGCTAAAAACGGTATTATTAATACAGGTTATGTTGGTCCTTTGACAAGAGCTCAATTGAATTCACAATACTGTGTAACAACTCCAGCTCCAACAACTCCAACTACACCTACTACACCTACAACTCCTACAACACCAGTTACTGGCACAGAAGGCATGTTAACAAACATTGTTTCACCTACATTTACAGAAACATCTGTTAAATATGGTGACACTCAAAAAGCTGTTTTAGCAACAAGATTAGAAGCTAAAAACTCTGACATTGCCATTCAAAGAGTTGACGTTGATTTAGATGGTACTTCAATTCAACCATGAAGAACTTATACTTCATTTGAATTGTATGTTAACGGAACCTTAGTTAAAGGAATTCCAGCATTAAAAGATAATTTTGTTGAAAATACTTTTGGAACAAGATATACTTTAAGATTTGATGGAATTTCATTTAATGTTCCAAAAGACGGACATGTAGATGTAGTTTTAAAGGCTTCAGTACAAGGCAACCCAGAAAATACAGAAACTATAACTTTTGGATTTTTAGCCAGTGCCTTTAGAGGAAGAGATGCTTTAGGAATTGATCAATATTCAAATACTGCAATAACTAAAGCGGTAGCAGTCGCTGCTTCTTCAACAGGAACATTAGCATGAACTCTTAATACTAGCAGTCCAAAAGATGGCTTTATTGTAGGTAGCACAACTGCAACATCTTCTGATAAAACAATTGCAATTTATGATGTCAAAGCTGAAAACAGAGATGTTACAATCAGAACATTGAAAGTTACAATTACCGAAAGTGCAGCATTAGGAATTGCTAGTGCCATTAAATTATATGATGGCAACACTTTGTTAGCTAGTGTTGCAGGAACCGGCACAGGAACAGAAGATGCTACTTTTTCAAATCTAAATATTTTAGTGGCCAAAGACGCAACCAAGACTTTAACAGTCAAGGCAGATCTTAAGCCATTAGTTGCTGAAGGAGTTGCTGAAGGAGAAACCATTCAAGCTACTATTGAAGGAGAAACCATTCAAGCTACTATTACAGGAAATGAAACCCAAGTTTCAGCATTTGACTCACAAGACAATGTTTTGGGAGCAACAGCATGTGGTGGTGGACAATGTGTAACAGGAACAGCTATTGGTAAAGAACTTACATCTTATACCAAAGCCCCAACATTCACTTTAGTTTCAACAAACATTACCAAAACAACACAAGCTGGCAACGATGATGTTGCTGATGCAACAATAGTGTTTAATGTTACCGCCAACGGAGGAGATATCTATATCAACAAAGCAGGTAAAGTTTTAGTTGCAGCAGCAGCTGGTGCTAACTCAGTACCAGAAACACCACCTGTTTGAGCTCTAGATTATACCTCTACAGCAGTATTAGGTGGAGATGGAAATAATTTTTATCATATAAAAAGTGGAGAAACCAAAGCAATTACTTTAACAGGTAGATTGGTCGGTGGAAACGCTTTCCAAAGGATGAAATTAGCTACAATTGAATGATCAGCTCTTGCTAATGGCACTTCACAACAAGTTAGTGGTGTTGGTGCAGCAGTTGAATATGATTTGTCAACATTCGAAACAGCTTCAATTTATTTAGCAAACAAATAAAACAAGTTGTAAGAATTTGTTAGATCAAGTTATGGAAACATAACACAAAACCCACCGCGATTTATCGCGGTGGGCTTTTATTATTTAAAACCTACCCACCCAAACAGAAAAACTTTCTTTTTTCTGTTTGGGTGGGTATAATAGTCCAATTCCAATTTTTTAATTATTCTTTAAAATTATTATATATCATAATTTATAAGCATCGGCAATTATTTAAAATTTTGTTTCCAAACACTTGATTTTTTTTGAAAAATACTTTACACTATAAATAACAAAATAATTTATACAGGGTCGACGGTTTAGCTTTATATATTTATTTATAAATGCATAATAAATAAATTATAATTTTTAAATCGATAGTATAAATTAATAATTTGTTTTTTATAAACTAATAAACTAAAAATTTAATATGAAAAAATTTTTATCAATCTTAACAGTTTTACTTTTTGCATTTGCTTTTTCATGAAGCTTTGTTAGTGCAGGTGCACCTACATTTATTCATTCTGCCGGAACTACTGATATAGACGGAGTGGGGGCAGGCCCACTTACTGGTTCTGGAACAGAAGCTGGCACACACACCATTGTAGTTACTGATGCCACAAAATCATCAATTACTTCGGGGACAATACCAATAACAGTTCATGGGAAAATAGATGTTGTAATTGATGGCACAAACGAAGA
>CAYYXO010000011.1:0-19819 GCA_964475745.1 uncultured Candidatus Saccharibacteria bacterium
TTGCCTTTTTTGCTATTTTTATTTTGCTCATAAGTGCTGCCCTAGTTGCTTCATTTGTTTTTAATAAGGCCACCATAAACATTGTTAGCCAAAAAAGTTCAGTTGATTATTCAACCAAAATATTAATTGATGCTAAAGCCGAAACATCTGATTTAGAAAATAATATGTTAAAAGGAAGGGAGCTTTTTGTTGAAGCGTCATCCAGTAAGGAATTTGAAGCTACCGGAAAAGTTACTGGTGGAGCTAAGGCCAGAGGTAAGCTAATAATTTATAATGCTTACAACACTTCTCCTCAAATTTTAGTTCAAAACACAAGATTTGAAAGCCCAGATGGTTTAATTTTTAGACTAGACAATAGAACCACTATTCCTGGAGGCACCATAAAAAACGGAGAGCTTTCTAAAGGGTCTATTGAAGTAAGCGTAACTGCTGATGAAATAGGCGAAGGGTATAATATTGATAAAGTAAGATTCACTATTCCTGGATTTGCAGGATCAGATCGTTTTTATGGTTTTTATGCTGAAAGTGTAGAAAAGTTTTCTGGTGGATCTAGCGGAGAGTCAGTTGTTGTTTCAGAAACCGATCTGCAAAACGCCAGCAAAGAAATTAGCGATCTTTTAATGCAAGAACTAGATAGAAAAATTGAAGCTGAAATGGGCTCTGATGAAAAAACATTTAAAGATACTATCACTAAAAAAATCAATTCACCAGTTTATAATGTAAGAGTTGGTGATAGCCAAGAAAAATTTACTGTTGAAATAAGTGGAGAAGTAAAGGCAATGGCTTTTTCAAGAAGTGAATATCAAAATATTCTTAAAAACAGTGTTAGTGAGATTATTGATCATGATGAAGAGCTTTATGACGAACCACAAGAAGTTATTAACAGTGTTAAGTTACTAGACAAAGACAATCAAGTTGAAGTGAGTTTAAGCCTCTCATATCCAACAAAAAAGAAAATAAGCGCTAATGAAATCTTTAACAACATAAAAGGAAAAAACATTGAAGAAGTGAGAACTATATTGTTGAGCACTTCAGGTATCGAAAGGGTAAATATAAAGCTCTGGCCGTTCTGAATTAACACCGTACCAGACAATTATCAGAAAATTTACCTAGGTATTGACTAATTTAACTTTTTATAGTAATATAATACATTATGGAAAACATAAGCAAAAACGAAGGCGACACTATCCGCTTGGATGGGGTTGTTGTTGAATCGTTGCCATCAGCAAATTTTAAAGTAAAGCTAGAAGATGATAGGGAAATAATGGCCTATCTTTCAGGTAAAATGAGGATGCATTTTATTAAAATTCTTGTCGGAGACAAGGTTGCTATAGAAATGACCCCTTATGACCAGAAAAGAGGCCGTATTGTCTATCGCTACTAACGATTTAAAAAATGATTAGCTATATTTGTTAATTGAACAAATTAACAATATTATTTTGAAAAAAATATAAACATATAAAAATGAAAGTAAAAGCTTCTGTAAAAAAAATATGTAGTGACTGCAAAGTCATTCGTCGCAAGGGTCGAGTTTGAGTTATTTGTTCAAAAAACCCTAAGCACAAGCAAAGACAGATGTAAATATCAATTTGCTCAAATTTTTTAATAAAGAATGTATGGTTTAGTTATCTCGAGTAATTATTTCGAATTTCTAAGCTCTACAAAGTAAAACTTAATAATATGGCCAGAATTTTCGGTATCACTATCCCAGACGCAAAAACAATTGCCTTTTCATTACCTTATATCTATGGTATTGGCACACAAACAGCAAAAAAAATACTTGCTGATCTTAAAATTGAGCCAACCATAAGAACCAAGGATTTATCAGCAGATGACTTAAAAAGAATTCAAGATTATATTGAAAAGAATTTTATTGTAGAAAATGAGCTTAGAAGAGATACCAAGAAAAACATTGCAAGATTAGTTCAAATCAATGCCTACAGAGGAAGTCGACATACTAAGCGTTTGCCAGTTAGAGGACAAAGAACTAAAACAAACACCAGAACTGTCAGAGGCAATGTGCGTAAATCACTTGGGTCAGGAAGAGCCAAGGCAGCTGCTCCAAAATAACATTAGCTTTCAATTAATTAATCAACTACAAATTAACAAGTAATTATGGGAAAAATTAGAGTTATTTCTAAAGCTTCCTCAACTGACGAAGCAGACAAAATAAATACCGCTATTAAAAGTGCTCCAGCTAAAGAGCTAGAAGGTCTTAAAATGGCAAAAAAAGGAATTATTTTTATTAATTCTTCTTTCAACAATACAATTATTCAAGCATCAGACGAAACAGGCAATATCTTTGCTACTTCTACTGCAGGAAGCATTGGTTTTAAAGGAACAAAAAAATCAACTCCTTATGCTGCCTCAAAAGTTGCTGAAGCTCTAGTAGAAAAAATTAAGAAAAATTTACCGTTAAATGCCGAAGTGCGATTAAAAGGCATTGGCCGTGGTCGAGAAACAGCTCTAAGAACTCTTATTAATTATGGCGGGCAATCAGGTCTCAATATTTATACTGTTTTAGATGTTACTCCAATTCCTCACAACGGTGTTAGGCCTAAAAAAGTTCGTCGTGTATAATATTAATTAATTTTTTTAAAACAGTTTTTTATGATCATAGATGCAAAATGCAAAAAATGTCGTGCTTATGCTCAAAAGTTGTTTCTCAAAGGAGATAAATGTTATTCTGAAAAATGCATTTTAAACAAAAGACCTTATCCTCCAGGAGGCACTAAACAAAAAAGACAATACAAAAGAGCTATGTCTAACTTCCAAAAACAATTATTTGAAAAACAAAAAGTTAAATTGTTTTATGGGGTTAATGAAACCCAATTATCAAACTTATTCAAAAAAGCTAAAAGATTTACTGGCTCAACTCCAGAAAATTTAGCTAAGCTTTTGGAAAAAAGAATTGACAATATTTTGTTTGTCGCTGGCATTGGTAAATCAAAAGCAGAAACCAGGCAGTTGATTACCCATGGTCATTTCTTTTTAAATGGAAGGAGACATAATGTTCCTTCAACTTTTGTTAAGACTGGCGATGTTATCACTATTAAGCCACAATCAACAAAAATTAAAGATTTTGCTAAGCTTAAAGAAGCTATTTTAAAGAAAAAAGCTCCAAGTCACATTAAAATAGATGTTGAAAAACTAACCATTGCTCTAGAAAAAGAGCCTAATGTTTCCGACTTGAACTTACCATTTAATTTTGACACTATTGTAGAGTTTTATTCTCGCTAAAATTAATAAATAATTAACTATACAATTATGATATCTCTTCCAATCGAAATAAAACAAAAACAAGTTTCCGGTAATATCGGAATATTTGAAATAGAAGGGCTTTATCCTAATTATGGCATTACCATTGGCAATGCTTTAAGAAGGGTACTACTTTCTTCTATTGAAGGAGCTGCAGTAACCACCATAAAAATCAAAAATGCTCCTCACGAGTTTAGCGAGCTACCAGGTGTTTATGAGTCAGTTTTAGATATTGTTTTAAATATCAAAGGTTTAAGAGTAAAATCTTTTTCAGATGAACCAGAAACATTGACTTTGTCAGCCAAAGGAGAAAAAGAACTTTTTGCTTCTAATTTTGACAAAAACCCAAATATTGAGATTCAAAACAAAGATCTAAAAATAGCGACTCTTACAGACAAAAAAGCTGAATTAGACATTGAACTTGTTATTGAAAAAGGATTTGGTTATAGAACTTTAGAAGAAGCCAAGCAAGATAAAACACCGATTGGAAGTATTTTAGTTGATTCTGCTTTTTCACCTGTAGTTAGAGTTAAAATTGACACCGAAGAGATGAGACTAAAGGGAAGAGTAGATTATAATAAGCTTGTCATTGAGATAGAGACAGACGGGTCAGTTTCTCCAAAAGAAGCTTTGGCTCAAGCAAGTAGCATTTTAGCACAACACTTTGCTTGAATTTCTGATGAAGTTTCTGAGAAAGAAGAATCAGTCAAGGCAGCTACCAATGATGTAGTTACTGTTGGCGACTTTGATGCCGAAGCAAAACTAGCTGATTTAAAAGGTATGCCAAAAAGAGTTGCTACTTGCTTAGTAGACAATAAAATAAAAACATTAGGTAAATTGCTAAAACACACCGAAGAAGAACTACAATCTTTACCAGGGCTAGGCGACAAAACATTTGAAGATTTGAAGAAATTCTTAAAAAAGAATGGATTATCATTAAAGTAACTAGAGAATAAAAAAATATTATGAGACATTTAAATAAAAAAATCAAACTACATAAAAAAACAGACCAGAGAAGAGCTATGGTAAAAATTTTGGCCAACAATTTGATTACTTATGAAACTATCAGAACCACTCCAGCCAGAGCCAAAGCAGCTCAGATTTATGTTGAAAAACTAATCACTAGAGCCAAAAAACAAGATGTTGCTGCTTTAAGACATTTACTAGCCAACTTGCCTAAAAAATCAGCCAACAAACTATACTACGACATAGCTAAACAATACCAAACTAGACCAGGAGGTTATACTCGTATTGTCAAACTTGCCGAACGTCGATTAAAAGATGCCAGCCCAATGGTTATATTACAATTGGTTAAATAAATAAATTATGGATAAGCTAAAAGAATTACAAAAAGGTCAAGAAAGAAGAGAAGTAACTATTGATGCTAAAGATCAATCAATTGGTCGAGTAGCTAGCAAAGTTGCTGTTTTGTTGCAAGGTAAAGCCACCACCGACTATTATCCTCATAAACTTGGCAATACCATAGTAACTGTTTTAAATATAAGAGATGTCAAAGTTACTGGTAAGAAATTAACTGATAAAGTTTATCATCGCTGAACTGGCTATATTGGCAATGTCAAATCAGAAACTTTGCAAACCAAAATGAATAGAGATATTGTTAAAGCTTTTAAAGATATTGTAAGAGGCATGTTGCCAAAAAACACTTTAAGAGACAAACGTTTAAAAAATTTAATTGTTAAATAAATAAATTATGTCACCAGTTAAGAAAACAACAAAAAAAACACCAGCTGCGAAAAAACCAAAAGTTGTCAAAAAAGTTGTCAAAAAAGTTAAAGAGCAAACACATTCTAGTGAAATTGCCACTGGGATTGATGAAATTAAAAAGCCAGTTGTTAAAAGAGAAGCTCCATCAAATCCACTTTTAAAAGAAACAAAAAAAGACATCAAGGATTTTAAAGGAAAATACATTGAAGGTATAGGTCGCAGAAAAACATCAGTTGCCAGAGTAAGAATCTATTTGACTGACTCAGGTTTTTCAGTTAATGGAAAAACATTAGCAGACTATTTCAAAACACCATTTATGCAAGATAGAATAGTTTTACCACTTCAATTAACTGACAATTTTAATCGCTTTGGTATTTCTGTTAAAGTAGGAGGAGGTGGTTTAAATGCTCAAAGTGATGCTGTTTGTTTAGGCGTTAGCCGTTGTTTAATTAAGCTGGATGAAGAGCACAAAAAAGTTCTTAGAAAGCATGGCTTATTGACTAGAGATGCAAGAATAGTCGAAAGAAAGAAATATGGTCTTCACAAAGCTAGAAGAGCTCCACAATGACGCAAGAGATAAAATTTATTTACTAATCAATTAATAATTATTTTCTTAATTTAGAAGTTATGCCAACAATCAATCAATTAGTTAAAAAAGGTAGAAAACAAATTAAAACCAATAAAAATGCCAGAGCATTGAAAAGAGGTTTTAATATTAAAAAGAACAAGCCAACTTTTTATGATTCTCCTTTGAAAAAGGGAGTATGTACTAAAGTTTTTACTACTACTCCAAAAAAACCAAACTCTGCTTTGCGTAAAGTAGCTCGTGTTAAATTATCCAATGGTGATGAAGTCACCGCCTATATTCCAGGCGTTGGTCATGGTCTACAAGAGCACTCAGTGGTTTTGGTAAGAGGAGGAAGAGTTAAAGATTTACCTGGTGTTCGTTATCATATTGTTCGTGCCAAATATGACACCACAGGAGTTGAAGGTCGTAAACAAGGCCGAAGTAAATATGGTGCTAAGAAACCAAAAAAGTAATTTGCTTCTCATTAATTTAATATTTAAAAGATATAACTATGGATTTAGTAGTAGATGAAAAAAAATATAGCCCAGATGCAAAATACAATAGTCGTGTTGTTACCAAGTTTATAAACATGATTATGGAGTGCGGCAAGAAAAATATTGCCAGAAACAATATTTACAAAATGCTTTCCATTATTGAAGAAAAAACTAAAAACGACGGTCTTTTTGTTTTGGAAACAGCTTTGATTAATGTTGGACCTACTTTAGAAGTCAAGAGCAAAAGAATTGGTGGCGCGAACTATCCAGTTCCTGTTATTGTAGATGATAGACGTCGTCTTACCTTGTCTATGAGATGAATCATTGGTTTTGCTCGTAAGAAGAAAGGTAAAGCTATTGCTGAAAAACTAGCAGAAGAAATTATAGCTGCTTTCAGGGGAGAAGGAAGTGCTATTAAAAAAAGACAAGATGTTCACAAAATGGCAGAAGCCAACAAAGCGTTTGCTCATTTTGGAAGATAATCAGTTTTCAAAAGTAGCCGCGAAAGCGGGTACTTTTGTTGTATTTTGTAACAAACACTTAATAATATTAAAAATTTAATATGTCTCAAACATACCCACTAGACAAAGTAAGAAACATTGGCATTATTGCTCATATTGATGCTGGCAAAACAACCACTTCAGAGCGTATTCTTTTTTATACAGGTCTTTCTCATAAAATTGGAGAAGTTCATGACGGCGGAGCTATCATGGATTGGATGGAACAAGAGCGCGAAAGAGGCATTACTATTACCTCGGCCGCCACTACTTGTTTTTGAACGCCAAGCTACAGAGACAATGATCCAAATTTTAAATACAAAATAAATGTTATTGACACTCCAGGTCATATTGATTTTACTGCTGAAGTCCAAAGGTCTTTAAGAGTTTTAGATGGAGCAGTAGTTATTTTTGATGGTGTGGCTGGTGTTGAACCACAATCAGAAACAGTTTGAAGACAGGCAGATAAATATTCAGTTCCAAGAATGTGCTTTGTCAACAAGCTAGACCGCATGGGCGCTGATTTTGAAAAAGATTTAGCCATGATTCGTGAGCGTTTAACTCCCAATGCTGTTGCTTTAACTTTGCCAATTGGAAAAGAAGAAAACTTTATTGGTATTATTGATCTTTTAAGAATGAAAAAAGTAACTTTTGAAGGTCCTTTTGGGGAAAATATTGTTTTATCAGATATTCCAGAAGACATGCAAGAATTAGCCAAACAAAGATACGAAGAGTTAATTGAAAAAATTGCTTCTGAAGACGAAACTCTAACAGAAAGATATTTAAACGGAGAAACTTTTACTCTAGAAGAATTAAGAATTTCTTTAAGAAAATCAGTTATTGATTATAAAATTGTTCCTGTTCTTTGTGGCACTGCTTTTAAAAACAAAGGAGTTCAAATTATGTTAGATGCTGTAGTAGACTTCTTGCCAAGTCCACTTGATTTGCCTCCTGTTATGGGGGAAAATGAAAAAGGTGAAAAAATGGAAAGAAAATCTGGTGTTGATGAGCCATTTTCAGCTCTAGTTTTCAAAATTGCCACTGATCCTTATGTAGGCACTTTAGCTTTTTTTAGAGTTTATTCAGGTAAGCTTGAGAAAGGAACTTATGTTTTAAACTCCAACAAAGGAAAGCAAGAAAGAATTAGTCGCTTGATTCGTATGTTCTCAAATAAAAGAGAAGATATCGACTATATTGAAACAGGAGATATTGCTGCCACTGTTGGTTTAAAAGATACTAAAACAGGTGATACCATTTGTGATGTAAACAAACCAATTATCTTAGAAAATATTACTTTCCCAGAGCCAGTTATTTCTCTTCGTATCGAGCCAAAGACAAAAACTGATCAGGACAAGATGGGTGAAGTTTTGAGAAAATTAGTTGATGAAGATCCAACTTTAGTTGTAAAAACAGACGAAGAAACTCTCGATACTATTATTGGCGGTATGGGAGAATTACACTTAGATATTATCATGGATCGTATGAAAAGAGAGTTTAATGTAGAAGTAAATGCCGGCAAACCACAAGTTTCCTATCGTGAAACTATCAATGGTTCTTCAGAGGCAGAAGGCAAATACATTCGTCAGTCTGGTGGTAAAGGTCAATACGGTCATGTATGGCTAAAAGTTGAACCATTAGAGAGAGGTAAAGGATTTGAATTTGTTAGTGAGATTAAGGGTGGTGCTATTCCTCAAGAATTTATTCCTTCAGTTCAAAAAGGCGTAAAAGAAGCTTTAGAAAGAGGTATTTTAGCAAACTATCCAATTTCTGATTTAAAAGTTACTCTATATGATGGTTCATTTCACGATGTTGATTCTTCTGAATTTGCTTTCAAAATCGCTGCTTCCATGGCTTTTCAAGAAGCTGCTAAAAAAGCCAGCCCAGTCATTCTAGAGCCTATCATGAAATTAGAAGTTATTGTTCCAGAGCAATTTATCGGAGATGTTATTGGAGACATTTCTTCAAAGCGAGGACGCATTGATGAGATGGACGAAAGATTGGGCTTGAAAGTTGTTGATGCTCAAGTTCCTTTATCTGAGATGTTTGGTTATGCCACTAATCTTAGATCAGTTACTGAGGGAAGAGGATCGTTTACTATGGAGTTTAGTCATTATCAAGAAGTTCCAAAAAACATTGCTGAAGAAATTATTTCAAAAAGAAAGCCAACAGCAAAAGAATAATTTTTTAAAACTAATCCCAGGAAAATCTATTTGATTTTCCTGGGGTTTTTAATATTGCATATTTTTTAAAAATTTGGTTAAATATATATAATAAATAAAAATCAAACATGAATAAAAAAATAGTTACCAAAACTTCTAGTTTTTTTTGGACAACCATAATTATCTTTTCTTTAATTTTTTCACCCATGTTTTCTCCAAGAACTTTGGCAGAAAATTCAGTTACTAGTATAGAAATAATTCCAGAACTAGATATTTCCATTTTTTCACCTTATAAAATTAGAGCAGAAGTTAGTGGCACTCCAAATTCAGTTTCAGCTTCTCTTTCAGAAATTAATGGAGAAGATGCTAGTGCTTGAAATTATTATGCTGATGGCACACCTGCTTCAGTAACCATTACAAAAAATATGACTAATATCGGTGGCAATATTTGAGAAACAGGTGCTATTTACCCAGATGACATTTATCCAGAAATATTTTTTTCTGACTCTTCTTTAACTTGGAATAATGATCCTTCAGAGATAGAGATGTGAAGAAGAAATTATCATTTATTTAAATTTCAAAATCCATTTACTCCGTCAGACGACATGAGTTTTTGAGTAGAATTTAATGCTGTGCCAAATAATACTAACAATTCTAGCAATTTACAAATATACATAGTTGAGAAAGATGTTCCGCTTAGTTATTTTGAAAGCGATTGAAGAAGTAAAAATCAAACAGAATTAGTTGCTACTTTTGATCGCAATGCAGAATTCCATCACACTCATTCGGCCAATTCAAGCCATCATTTAGTTGCTCTTTCAACAAATGCTGATGGGACTGTTGGTTCAAAAAATCTAGATATTTCAGATAATTTTTGAATTATTTTATATCAGGATTCTGTAAATGTTAATCGTGGTTGAAACTTAAGATACCACGATAGTTCAATTTGCCAAAATACAGCCAACTGGTTTATTGCCGATAGATCAGGAGGCAATGTTTGAAATACTCCAGTACATCAAAATGGTTGTCCAGATGCCCACATTCATTTAGCCAGAAGGTCAGGCTCATATATAGATGGATTAAAAACTGTTGTTACAGCAGATTATGGCGAGAGTGGTACGGTGGAAAATACACAGTTGTTTTCTTTTGAGGAACTTCCAAATCTTCCTCCAAACCCAACAGCATTTTTATCTCCAATTGGAGGAAATACTTACACTGGTGGAGAAGGAGAGACAAAAACATTAAACATTTATTGAGATCAAGCAACGGATCCAAATGAAGATACTGTTTATTATTCTATTCTATGGACAGATCAAAATGGAGATAATTTTTCTCCGACAAGAATACTAACTCAAAATACTGAAAATCTTTCATACAATTGAAACATAACAGATGTTGACAACGATTCATATCAACTCAAGGGTTATGCTTGTGATGAGTTATGAAACATCGACAGAGATAGCACTTGGATATCAGATCATTGTTCAATCTTTAGCACACAATCAAGCTTTGCTATTCAAAAAGTAGACCCGATTTATTCTTTAAGCAATATTGAAATATCATCAAACAATTTAAATAGTTCTGAGCATGCCAAAATTGGAGATACCATAACTTTAGAGTTTAATTCTTCAGGTCTTATTGTTCCATCAGTTAGCTTTCAGTCTGGAGGAGCATCAATCACTAACACGCCGACATCTTCAAATATTGGCAATAACTGAACTTTTCAATATGTAGTTCATAGCAGTGACACAAATGGTGTTGTTAGTTTTGAAATATCAGCAGGCAATCTAGATTCTTTATACAATGAGACAACTAATGATTCTAGTGTTTTAGTTCAAGTGTCTGGTCCTGGCAGTGTTGTTGCTGCTCCTGTAGTAGGAACCTACAATGTTCCAAAAAGCGTTTCATTATCTTCTAATCTTTCTTCGCAAATTCGCTACACAACAAACCTATCCAACCCAAGTTGCTCTAGTGGAACTATTTATAGCACATCAATTTCCGTCTCTTCGCCAACCACTATTAAAGCGATAGCTTGTGATGAAGCAGGTAATTTTTCAAGTGTAGCAACTTTTGTTTATGACTTTGCATATACGCTCACATATATAGCAGGTGATAATGGCAGCATTACAGGCACAAAAATTCAAACAGTAAATCACGGAGAAGATGGATCTGAAGTTACTGCTGTTGCTGATGGAGGCTATATTTTTTCTAAATGATCTGACGGAGTGACTACTGAAGCCAGAACGGATCTCAATATAACCAATGATAAAACTGTCACAGCTATTTTTATTCAATTAACTGAGCATACTTTAATTTATTTAGCAGAAACAGGCGGAAGCATTGATGGTCAAAACATACAAGTCGTAGCAGATAGCACTGATGGCACACAAGTAACTGCTGTGCCAAGCACTGGCTATACTTTTGTAAAATGATCAGACAATGTCATGACTCCATCAAGAACAGATTTAAATATAACAGAAGATTTATCAGTAACAGCAGAATTTGCTATCAATCAATATACCTTAACCTATAACGCTGGAGCAAATGGTTTCATTTCAGGCACAACCAGTCAGACAGTCAACCACGGTTCAAACGGCGCACAAGTAACAGCTGTGCCAAATGCAGGTTATCATTTTGTTAAATGGTCTGATAATGTTTTAACTCCATCAAGAACAGATCTAAACATAACAGGTAATAAAACCGTTACAGCTACTTTTGCCATAAATAAATATACCTTAACCTATAACGCTGGAGCAAATGGTTCCATTTCAGGAACAACCAGTCAGACAGTCAACCACGGTTCAAACGGCACACAAGTAACAGCTGTACCAAATGTAGGTTATTCATTTGTAGAGTGATCTGATAATGTTTTAACTCCTTCAAGAACAGATCTTAATATAACAAACAATAAAACCGTCACTGCTCTGTTTGCTGGCAATGAATACACTTTGACCTATATCGCAGGATCAGGAGGAAGTCTTTCAGGCACAACAAGTCAAATGGTAAACCATGGGGATAATGGAGATGCTATCACAGCTGTGCCAAACAAATCTTATCGCTTTGTTAAATGGTCTGACGACTCGACTGCAAACCCAAGAACAGATTTTAATATTGTTGATGACTTAACTATAACAGCTATATTTGAGTATGTTGCACCAAGAACAGGGTCATCAGTTTCTTCTCAAGTAGCTCATTTCGAACAAATGGGTAATCAATCAAAAGCCAACGAACTAAGACAACAATTTCCTCATTTATTTAACCTCGACCAAGATGAAAAGCAAAGTCTACTTAATACATATTTAGCTCAGTTAGTGGTTTTACAAAATAAGCTAAAAGAACTTCAATCTAAAGAAAACAACCAAAATGTATTTTATAAACCAAGCTGTTCAAAAATAGAAAATGATCTATATTTTGGATTAATGAACAACAAAGAAGTTTCTTGTTTGCAAGAATTTTTTAAAGAACAAGGCTTAGATATTTATCCAGAAGGATTAATAACAGGAAACTTTTTACAATTAACTAGAGAAGCAGTAAATCGTTTCCAAGAAAAATATTTTGATGAGATTCTTAAGCCAGCTGGTTTTTCTAAAGCCACTGGTTATGTCGGAGAGTTCACTAAAAATAAAATAAATCAAATGATCGGCAATTAAGAAAACCGCCCTAGGGCGGTTTTCTTTTAATATTTATTTAAATATGCTATAATTAAAACAATAAACTTTTACTATGGCTGACTCACAAAACAAAAACTTAAAAGCATTAAACCCTATAATCATTGACGAGCTAGAGTTTAATTTTATTAAAGCCTCTGGCAAAGGAGGTCAAAATGTTAATAAAGTTTCATCAAAAGTTCAATTAAAATGAAAAGTTGATGATTCATTAATTTTTTCAGATTGGCAAAAATATAGAATAAAAGAATTTTTAAAAAACAAAATCAATAAAGAGGGTTTTGTTTTACTAGAAAGCGAAGAATACAGAAGTCAATCTAAAAACAGGGAAGCAGCCATACAAAAGCTCATTGAGCTGGTTAAAAAAGCTTTGGCTTACGAAAAACCTAGAAAGAAAACCAAGCCAACTAAGTCAAGCCAAGAAAAACGCATAAAAGAAAAGAAAGAAAAGTCTCAAAAGAAGCAAAGTCGTCAAAAATTAAAAAATGTTTGGTAGAAGTTTTGCCAAAAGGAGGTGAAATATGATAGTCGCAAAAAATATAAAAAAAAGTTATCGCGAAGTGGATGTTTTATCGGATGTATCTTTTTCATTGAGAAGTGGACAGAAGTATGCTTTAGTTGGTGCAAATGGCGCTGGTAAATCTACTTTTTTAAAGATTGTAGCTGGGGTTGAGGAGCCAACCGAAGGCAATATTTCAATATCTAAAAATGTTTGTGTTGGATATCTCCCTCAAGAAGTAATTACGAATAATGAAGATGAGCAAGACACAATCGTAGGCTATATCAAAAGAAACGCGGGAATATTAGAAATAGAAAACAAAATGGCGGAGCTTGAAAAAAAATTAGATCAAAATGAAAATATACAAGAATATTGTAATCTTCAGGAAAAATATACACATCTTGGTGGTTATAGCTTTGAACATCGAATGAAAACCATTTTGTCTGGATTTGGGCTCGCCAACATTAGAGTTGAAAGACGATTGCATAGTTTGAGCGGTGGGCAAAAAAGAAAAGTGGCCCTAACTACAATTTTGCTAAAAGGTGTAGATTTTTTATTACTAGATGAGCCAACGAATGATTTAGATTTGCCTTCATTAATTTGGCTGGAACATTTTATTTCAAATTCTAGAATGGGCTGCCTAATTGTGTCTCATGACAGAAGGTTTTTAGACCGAGTAGCCGAGAAAGTACTTGAGATAGATTGGTTTACAAGGTCTATTAATGTTTTTAGTGGAAAGTATAGCGAATATCTTGATGAAAAAGAAAGAATGTTGCAGAAACAAAAAGACCAATATGAATTACAGCAGAAAGAAATTAAAAAAATAAAAAACACCATACGCCAAAAACAAGATTGGGGAGAAAAGGGGTCAAAACAAACAAGGCCTGATAATGATAAGTTTTCACGAGGAGTAATTCGTGATAGAGCAGCTAAATCGTCAAAAACAGGCAGCGCTATAGAAAAAAGATTGAAACAAATGGAAAAGCTAGACGTTCCAAAAGAACGAAAGCCATTAACCATTTTTCTTTCTCCATCTGAAAATGCCAGTAAAAAAGTTATTAGATTGAAAAATGTAACCGCAGGCTATAAAGATTTTGACATAGGGCCAATATCTCTAGAGATTTTTTTCGGAGAAAGAGTTGGTATTTTAGGAGCAAATGGCTCTGGTAAATCAACTCTGCTAAAAGTAATTACAAAAAAAGTATTACCTAAAGAAGGAGAGGTAATGGTAGGGGAGTCGTTGGTTATTGGAAATTTAATGCAGGAGCATGAAAACTTACCACGAGAAGAAACGCTTTTTAAGTTTCTAAAAGAAAATGCTCTGATTGACGATTCAACAATTTTTTGTCTACTTTCTCGTTTTGGGTTTGAATATTCAGAATCTTTTAAAACTATTAGCGAATTAAGTCCAGGTGGAAGAGCGAGGTTGATTTTAGCTTTTTTTTCAGCTATTTCTGCCAACGTCTTAATATTAGATGAGCCCACGAACCATTTAGATGTTGAAGCATTTGAAGCATTAATAGAGGTGCTTAAAACTTATGCCGGGACAATTTTACTAGTCTCTCACGATCGTTTTTTTATTGAACAGATTTCTCTCACAAACACTTTTATGATGGAAAGTGGTTTGCTAAAGGCAACAGATTATGAAAAATATGTTGCTTCTGCGCAAGAGGAAACAAAGCGATTATTTAAAGCGTTATAGCGGTAGGAATATTGATCAATGTAATATTCCTACCGTTTTTATTTTAGGGTATTTTTTAAGACCTTGTTTTGAGTCGATCAATATTAAAAATTTTATATAAAGACATGACACATCTAGAAATATTCTTTGGCTTTGTTCATGCCATTTGCAATTCAAATAAGTATATGTTATAGTGTTTTTAGTACAAAAAACAGGAGGAAATTATGAGAAAAGTTTATGTCTTTGCAGTAGTTGTTTTTTTGTTTGGCCTGACCTTTTATTTTAGCCAAGCAGGATTGGACCAAAAAAAGGTCGACCAGCCGCAAGTAATGGCTGGGCCTAATAACAACGAAGGAGAGCCAAAAATTTAATCTCTCCAAAAAACGAAAGAAAGGTGCCCCCAGAGGGGGGCGCCTTTTTACTTTAAAAGAGTCAAAAACCCAGTATTTATGAGGGTTTTTGGCGACGGATAGAAGTAAGTTTTTTGATAAAATATTTGTTAAAACAGGGTAGCTTTAGGGTCTTGACAATTACAAAAAAATTCGCTAGAATAAAGCTGTTTAAACTTAATAGCAAATATTAAGGTTGGAACACATTTCAACTAAACAATTTTTTATAAAAAAATATTAAAAAAAAATTATGGCAGAAAAAGAAAAATTTGTGCGCTCTAAGCCACATATGAATGTTGGTACTATTGGTCACGTTGACCATGGTAAAACCACTTTAACAGCAGCTATTATTAACTCTCTTTTCTTAAAAGGGTTAGTTAAGAAGGCGGCTTCAGTCGATGATATTGATAAAGCTCCAGAAGAAAAAGCTCGTGGTATTACTATTAATGTCCACCACTCAGAATATGAAACAGAAAATCGCCATTATGCCCATATTGATTGTCCAGGTCACGTTGACTATATCAAAAACATGATTACTGGTTCAGCCCAAATGGACGGTGCTATTTTAGTTGTTTCAGCAGCTGATGGCCCTATGCCTCAAACCAGAGAGCACATTTTACTTGCAAGACAAGTTGGTGTTCCAGCAATGGTTGTCTTCTTGAATAAAGTTGACATGGTTTCTGATCCTGAGTTAATTGACTTAGTTGAAGCAGAAATTCGTGAATTATTGTCAAAATATGAATTTCCTGGCAACGATGTTCCTATTGTTAGAGGTTCAGCTTTGAAAGCAAGTGAAGCCACTTCTTTTGAAGATGAAGCTGTCAAGCCAATTATGGAATTAATGGATGCCATTGATTCATATTTTCCAACCCCAGAAAGAGAAACAGACAAGCCATATTTAATGCCTATTGAAGATATCTTTACTATTGAAGGACGCGGCACTGTTGTTACTGGCAGAATTGCTAGAGGCTATATTAAAGTTAATGATGAAGCTGAAATTGTTGGTTATGAACCAACAACTAAAACAGTTGTTACTGGTGTCGAGATGTTTAACAAAAGCATGGAAGATGCACAAGCAGGTGACAATGTTGGCCTATTACTTCGTGGTATCAAAAAAGAAGATATTCGTAGAGGTCAAGTTGTTGCTAAACCAGGCTCTATTACTCCACATACTCAATTTGAAGCAGAAGTTTATGTTTTGTCAAAAGATGAAGGTGGAAGACATACTCCATTCTTTACTGGTTACAAGCCACAATTCTTTATTCTTACCTCAGATGTTACTGGTGAAGTTACTTTAGCAGAAGGCGTTCAAATGGTTATGCCTGGTGATACTGCTACTTTCAAAGTTAAATTGATCGCCCCAGTCGCTTTAGAAGAAAAACAAAGATTTGCTATCCGTGAAGGAGGTAAAACTGTTGGCGCTGGTGTAGTTACTAAAGTTGTTGCCTAAAAATCTATTAAGCATTTAAAATGACAAGCAGTACCTTAGACAAAAAAGAAAAAACCAAGATTAGAATTAGACTAAAATCCTATGATCATCATCTAATTGACAATTCTTGTAAACAAATTATTGACATTGTAGTGCGCAGTGGAGCCAGTATTATTGGTCCGGTATTATTGCCAACTGAAAAGAAAAAATATTCAGTCAATCGTGCTACTTTTGTCAAAAAGAAATCACAAGAACAATTTGAAATAAGAGTTCATAAAAGATTAATTGATGTTCACAATACCAATAGCAAGACCATTGAGGCTTTGACTAGCTTAAATTTACCTGCTGGTGTTGAAGCAGAAATTAAGACTTAAATGCTGTTTAAAGCAAAAAACTGAGTTTCCTCAGTTTTTTGTTGATAGCAGTTTTGAAAATTTTTTATCATGATTTTTTTCAAAAAAATTCTATTTAAAGGTTGTTTGAATCCAAAATATAACTAATCTAACTAAAAATTTAAACATGTCGTTTATTTTAGCAGAAAAAATAAAGATGACCCAATTACCAAGTGAAGAAGGTGGATTTACTCCTGTTACTGTAGTTGAGGCTGGGCCTATGATAATTACTCAAATTAAAACCAAAGAGCAAGAGGGTTATAATGCTATTGTTTGTGGTTTTAAAACAAAGAAAAATGTATCAAAACCAGTCTTCGCAGCTTTGCAGAAAAGATTAGCTTCAAAAGCAGCCAAATTCAAATATTTAAGAGAGTTTATTGTTGAAGATATTTCTAAGTATAATGTTGGTGATGAAATTACTGTTGAAGCTTTTAACGAAGGAGATATGATAAAAATACAAGGTAAAACCAAAGCAAAAGGTTTTCAAGGCGTTGTTAAAAGATACAATTTTAGAGGAGCTTCTGCTACTCATGGTACCAAGCACGCCAAAAGACAACCAGGTTCTATTGGTGATACTGGTATTCAAAGAGTTGCTAAAGGAAAACGCATGGCTGGAAGAACTGGCGGAGACACTCATACTGCCTTTGAACTAAAAATAGCAAAAATTGATAAAGAAAACGGATTGCTATTTGTTAAAGGATCATTGCCAGGTAGACAGGGAACACTTCTTAAAATTATTTCTAAATAATCAATTATGAAATTAGATGTAAAAAATCAAAAAAATGAAGTTATTGAACAAATTGATGTAAGCGATAAGATTTTTAATTTAAAGCTTAATCCTGAAACTGTCTATCAAGTTTATGTTTCTATGCTTAGTAACCGCAGACAGCCTTTAGCTCACACCAAAGACAGATCAGAAGTTTCTGGCGGAGGTAAAAAACCATGAAAACAGAAAGGTACTGGCAGAGCAAGAGCAGGTTCAACTAGATCTCCAATTTGAAGACACGGTGGTATTACTTTTGGGCCAAGATATAATGAGCAAAATCTCAAAAAATCAATAAATCAAAAGATGAAACAAAAAGCTTTGTTTATGGTTTTAAGCGAAAAAGTTAGAAACAATGAATTTGTTATTGTAGATAAAATCGAACTAAAAGAAGAAAAGACCAAAGAAGTCGAATCAATCATCAAGACTTTTCTTGGTAAATTTAAAAAGGAAAACAAGCAAATTTATCTTATTGCTGATAATGCCCATAAAAACTTAATTAGAGCTAGTCGTAATTTGCCATACATTTATGTTACTTTAGACAATTCAATTGATTTGATTACCGTGTTAAACTACAAGAAAGTTTTTATCACTAAAAACGCAATTGAAAATATGGTTAAAACATTTAAAAAAGCTTAAAAAGAATATTTATGTCACCTTTATTTGGTAAAAAAGCCATAAAAAAAGAAGAAAAAGAAGTTGCTAAAGCAAGCCCAAAAGCAGAGAAAGAAGTTAGCACAAAAACATCAGCAGAAGAAATTGCTAGCTTTAATTTTGATAGTTATTTACAACCATATGTTACAGAAAAAACAACTTTATTATCCCAAGACAATCAATATGTATTTATTGTTAGAAAGAGTCTAAACAAATATATGGTAAAGTCATTAGTTGAAAAAAACTACAAAGTTAAAGTTAAAAATGTTAATCTTTTGTCTATTATAGTTCCGCCAACTCGTTTTGGCGCTAAAAAACAACCAAGTCGCAAAGGTGGTTATAAAAAAGCCATCGTAACTCTTAAAGAAGGTTATAAAATTGATTTAGCTATATAATATGAAAACTTATAAACCAACAACACCAACAAAAAGACACCATATTGATATTGACAGATCAAAGCTTTCAAAGGATGAGCCGTTTAAACCTTTAACAAAAGGTTATAACCCAGCTCAAGGAAGAAGCCGTGGTAAGATTAGCATGCGCCACAAAGGTGGTGCTGTTAAGAAAAATTATCGCCTAGTTAGTTTTGGACAAGTCAATCAAGGTATAAAGGGTAAAGTTGAAAAAATTGAATATGACCCTTATAGAACAGCTTTCATTGCTTTAGTAGTTTATCAAAATGGTTCAAGGCATTATATTATTGCCCCTCAAAATATTGAACCAGGTGCAGAAATATTATGTGATGAAAAAACACCTTTAAAGCCAGGATATAGATTAAAATTAAAAAATATTCCAAGTGGCACAGCAGTTCACAATGTTGAAATTAAGCCAGGAGAAGGCGGAAAATTAGCTAGAAGCGCTGGTTCATCTCTATCAGTTGTTGGCTTAGAAGGAAAATATGCTTATCTTAAAATGCCTTCAACTGAAGTTAGAAAAGTTTTAAGCGAATGTTTTGCTGCTATTGGCCCAGCTTCTAACGGAGAGCACTCCTTAATTAGTGTTGGCAAGGCAGGAAGAAATAGACATAAAGGCATAAGACCAACAGTAAGAGGTTGTGCCATGAATGCCTGTGACCATCCCTATGGTGGAGGTAAAGGAAAAACAAAAAGAGGTACTAAAAGACCAAAAGACAAATGAGGAAATATTACTGGTGGTAGAAAAACAAGAAAAGCAACTAAATATTCAAACAAATTAATTGTAAAGCGTCGTAAATCTAAAAAAGCTAAAAAATAAAAGTTAATAAATATAGTATTTGGTGTTAAAATTACCATTAAATACTAATCAATAATTATTATTTAATATGTCTCGATCACTCAAAAAAGGACCTTTTGTAGATGCAAAATTAATGGAAAAGGTTTTAAAAAAGAAAACAGGAGATAAAGAGTCAATCAAAACTTGATCTCGCGCTTCAACAATAACTCCAGAAATGATAGGCTTTGTTTTTGATGTTCACAATGGCAAGAATTTTATTTCAGTGAATGTTACTGAAGATATGGTAGGGCATCGCTTAGGAGAATTTTCACCAACTAGAAAATTTGTCAGACATGGCGGTAAATTGCAAAAAACAGTCGAAAAAGGTAAAAAATAAAAATTTATCAAAACAACAATAATTAAAAATATTATTATGGAAATTAAGGCGTCTTTAA
>CAYYXO010000012.1:0-11871 GCA_964475745.1 uncultured Candidatus Saccharibacteria bacterium
AGGCACATTGACTTCAACCATGGAGGCAATTGAACTAGCTAAGAAAAATAATTGAGCTTGAGTGGTGTCGCATAGATCAGGAGAGACCTTGGATACAAGCATAGCTGATATTGCTTTTGCTACAGGAAGCTACGGCTTAAAAACAGGTTCTCCTCATCAAAGACCCGGCTTAAAAGATGAAGAAGATGTTAGAAGGATAAAATACCAAAGAATGGCTTTTTTGGAAAAGCAAGAGGTTTTTATGAAGAAAAAAAGTCCAGTGGGTTTAATAATTTTAGATGGCTGGGGTACAAAAAGTTCTTTTTTGGGTAATGCCATAAAAATGGCTAAAAAACCTAACTTTGATTATTTAATGGAAAAATATCCTAATACTATTTTAGCTGCTTCTGGAGTTGATGTTGGTCTGCCAGCTGGTGAAATGGGTAATTCAGAAGTTGGTCATTTAAACATTGGCTCAGGAAGAGTCGTAGAGCAAGATGTAGTAAGAATAGATAAAGAAATTAAAAACGGTGCTTTTTATAGAAATAAAAATTTACTAGCGGCCTTTAATCATGCGAAAAAGAACAAAAGCAAGCTCCATGTAGTGGGCTTGGTTTCAAATGCCATGGTGCATTCATCAATGAATCACTTAATGGCCTTGATTGAGATGGCTTTGAAAAATAATTTTAGAGATTTATGTGTTCATGTGATTACTGATGGCCGAGATTCTTCGCCAATTAGTGCCAAAACTTGAATTGCTAAAGTAGAAGATAAATTAAAGAAAACTGGCGTTGGTCAGATAGTTTCTATGTGCGGAAGATACTATGCCATGGACAGAGATAAAAATTGAGATAGATTGGAAAAGGCCTATCAATTGCTTACTTCTGGAGAAGGCTTGGTTGAAAGAGATTGTCAGTCAGCTTTACAAAACTCATACAATAAAAAAATTACTGATGAGTTTCTTTTGCCAACAGTTATTTTAGGCAAAAAAACAAAACCAACCTTAATAGAAGAAAATGATGCAATAATTATGTTTAATTACAGAGCAGAGCGAGCCCGTGGGTTAACCAGAGCTTTTATGGATAGAAGCTTTGATGAGTTTTCAGTTAAAAAATACAAAAATTTAAAGTTTGTTTGTCTTGCTGAATATGATAAAAAATTTGACCACTATCAAAACTTATTAGTGGCGTATTATCCAAAGATGATAAAAAATACCTTGGGAGAGGTTTTAGCTCAAAACCATTTAAAGCAGTTAAGAATTTCAGAAACTGAAAAATATGCCCATGTAACATATTTCTTTAGCGGAGGCAATGAAAATTGCTTTACTAAAGAAGAAAGAGTTTTAATTGATTCACCAAAGGATGTGGCTACTTACGATTTAAAGCCAGAAATGTCAGCAGATATTTTAACTGACCAAGCTTTGCTTAAGATGGAAGAATGTGATTTTTTTGTGTTAAATTTTCCAAACCCAGATATAGTTGGTCATACGGGTGATTTATCAGCAGCCATAAAGGCAGTAGAAGTGGTTGATGAAAAACTAGGCTTAATTTATAAAAGAGCTAAAGAATTAGGTTATACTTTAGTGGTTATGTCTGATCATGGCAATGCAGAAGAAATGGATAAAGACAATCTAGCAAAATTAACATCTCATACAACTAATCCAGTGCCGTTTATTTTAGTAGATATTTTCAATAAGTTAAAAGGAGTAGAGCTAAAGAAAAAGGGAAGATTGTCAGATGTGGCGCCAACTATTTTAGATATTTTAGGCATTAGAAAGCCAAGAGAGATGACAGGCAGATCTTTAATTGCCAAAGCAAATACCTGTAAAAAGATTTTATCAGCCAATGCTTGGATAAAAGAAATCCAAACAAAGGAGATGCTGGATTCAAGAGGAAAGCCAACCATAAAAACCAGAATTGTTTTAAATGGTGGTTTGGTTGGTCCTTGAGCTATGGTGCCAGCAGGAAAGTCAACTGGCAAAGGAGAGGCGCCCGTAGTAGATACCAAACAAGCCATAGAAAACGTTAAAGCAATTGAAAAGATTTTGATTCAAAGAGGGCTGGGAGCTTTTGACCAAATTAAAATAGACAAAGTTATGGCAGCAAAGGTAAAAGAATGAGGCGGCAATACCATTTTGTCTGTTTCTTTGGCTTTAGCAAAAGCAGCAGCCCAGCTCAAAGGTTTAGAGCTATATGAATATCTCAGACTTGTTTATCCAAAAGTTAGCTCAACTGAAAAAGTAAGATTTCTAATGAATGTCTTTAATGGTGGTTTGCATGCCTTAGAAGAAGGGGAAGCTTTGGGGGTTGATAAAGTAGCTACCCAGGAGTTTATGGTAAATATTTTGGCAAGCAACTATGAAGAAGCTATAAATAAAGCAGATAACATTTATAATAAACTTTCAGAGATTTTATTTAATCTAGGCTATGACAATAAAAGCTTTGGCGATGAGGGTGGTTATTCTCCAAAGAAAGTAAAAGGTATTTCTGTGCCTGAAGGTTTTTCTATAACAGCTGAAGCTTATTTCTATTTTCTAAAAGAAGCCGGAGTATGAGATGAGGTGGTAAAAATTGTTGGCAAGCTAAATCCAGAAAATATTGCTAGCTTAAAAGAAACTTCAAAAAAATTAAGAAAATTAATTACTTCAGTTGAGATGCCAGAAGATTTAGTTAAAGAAATTAAAGAAAACTATGAATGACTTTCTAGTTTGTATAAAACTAAAAATATTTCAGTGGCGGTTCGGTCTTCAGCTACTGCCGAAGATTTAGATGATGCTAGTTTTGCTGGCCAGCATGAATCATATTTAAATGTAGTGGGAATTGATGAATTAATAAAGATAACTAAAGAATGCTTTGCTTCTTTGTTTACTGAAAGAGCTTTAGCTTATAGAACCAATCTAGGTATAAATCATTTAGAAGTTGGTTTGTCGGTAGGAGTTCAAAAAATGGTCAGGTCTGATAAGGCTTGTGCTGGAGTGATGTTTTCGTGTGACACAGAAAGTGGCTTTGCTGATGTGGTTTTAATAAATTCAAGCTATGGCTTAGGAGAAAATGTAGTTAAGGGCAGAGTAGAAACTGATGAATTTTTTGTTTTTGAAGGCACCATGCATAAAGATTGTCGGCCTATTGTTGAAAAAAGATTAGGTTTAAAAGAATGAACTTTAATTTACAATGAGAGCGGTAAAGGAGTTAAAAATTTAATTACTCCAGCAGAAAAAAGAAAGAAGTTTTCTTTAACTGATGATGAAGTCTTAGAGCTTGCTAGAGCTTCTTTAATGATTGAAAATCATTACAAAAAACCAATGGACATTGAGTGAGCTAAAGATGGAGTAGATGGCAATTTATATATCGTACAAGCAAGGCCAGAAACAATTCAAAGCAGAAAAGATGTTGATATTTTGAAAGAATATCAAATTAAAAACAAAAATAGCAAAGTTTTATTAACTGGTTTGGCTGTTGGTAGTAAAATTGGCCAAGGCAAGGTCAAGATTATCAAAAATATAAAAGATATAGAGAAGTTTAAAAAGGGAGATGTGCTAGTTACTTACATGACAGATCCAGATTGGGTGCCAATTATGAAAATTGCCTCAGCCATTGTTACTTCAAGTGGTAGCAGAACCTGCCATAGCGCCATAGTAGGCAGGGAGTTAGGTATTCCAACAATTGTGGCAGCTGACAAGGCAACTACCAAACTTAAAGAAGGCCAGGAAGTAACTATCTCTTGTGCTGAAGGCCAAGTTGGTAAAATATATGAAGGAACGGTCGCTTATGAAACTATTAAAACAAATATAAAAAACTTGAAAAAACCACCAGTAAAGATTACCTTAAATGTGGGCGATCCTAATAGTGTTTTCTTTAATAGCTTTATTCCTAATGAAGGCGTTGGTCTTGCTAGGGAAGAGTTTATTGTAGCCAATTTTATAAAAATTCATCCAAATGCCTTAATAAATTACAAAGATCAAAAAGGCAGTGTTAAAAAACAAATAGATGAATTAACTTTTGGTTATAAAAATAAAAGTGATTACTATATTGATAAGCTGGCTGAGGGCATTGGAAAGATTTGTGCTGCTTTTTATCCTAAGGAAGTTATTTTGAGATTATCTGATTTTAAAACCAATGAATATCGCAATTTAATTGGCGGAGAAGCCTATGAACCAAGAGAAGAAAATCCTATGATTGGTTGAAGAGGTGCTTCAAGATATTATCATCCAGATTTTATCGAAGCTTTTAAGTTGGAATTAAAAGCAGTTAAAAAGGTGATAAATGTTTTTGGGCTAGATAATATTTCCTTGATGGTCCCATTCTGTAGAACAGTTGAAGAGGGTGAAAAGGTCATTAAGATTATTAAAAAAGAAGGGTTAGCTAAAAGTAAAATTTATGTCATGTGTGAGATTCCTTCAAATGTTATTTTAGCTGATAAGTTTTTAAATATTTTTGATGGCATGTCAATTGGCTCAAACGATTTAACTCAATTGGCTTTAGGACTTGATAGAGATGGGGGAAGTGTAATTTCTGCTATTGCCAATGAAAATGATGAAACAGTAAAAGAGTTAATCAAAAAAGTTATAAAAATTTGCAAGCAAAGAAATAAATACATTGGTATTTGCGGTCAGGCACCAAGTGACTATCCTGAATTTGCTCAATTTTTAATACAAAACAAAATTGATTCCTTGAGTCTAAATCCAGATTCAGTATTAAAGATTATTAAAGAGTTGAATAAATAAAAGCTTAAACCTTGACATATATCTTAAATGTGATATAATATCATTGTCTTCTTTTCCCCCAAGAAAGTGAAGGCCAATCAGGTTTTTCTTTTCTATTGACAAATTAGGTTTATTATGTTATACTGTAAATAGTAAATTAAATAAAAATAGCTGCGAAAGCAGCAAAAGGGGGAAAGAATGAATTATGCAAGAGATTTGGAAAACCAACTGATTGAGGCCGCTGATCGCGGCGACCTCGAGCAGGTAAAAAAGCTCCTGTTAGCAGGAGCTAATGTACAGACCTGCGACAACCATCCCCTGCGAATAGCGATTCACAGGGGAAACAAAGATCTAGCAGAGTTTTTGGTGGATCAAGGAGCAGACAAAAAGCTCTTTGAAGCCGAGAAGCATAAGATTGTGAGCCCAGCAAAATAACTCGCAATCAGATGCAAAAAGAAAAGGAGTAGACAAAATCTGCTCCTTTTTTCATTTGACCAAACAGATATTGTGTGATAATATATGGATAGATTTGAATCTTGAAAAAATAATAATATAAAAAGAAAGGAGAAAAATGAATTGCAAAAAAAGATTTTATAGGGCTATTGCAGCTCTTGTCGTTTTTTTTGTTGTTATTGCTGTGATACTTTTAGTTTCTGCTGAGCCTAATTTTAAATTAAGCCAGACTACGTACCAGAGTTCTTTTTTGGAAATTTTGTATCCTAAAGAAGGCCAGTTGGTTTTGGAAAATGAAATTGATTTAAGAGGAAAAGTGGAAAAAGAGAAAGTTCATGAATTGTTTTTGGAATTAAATAACCAAAAAATACAAAAAATATTTTTTGGTGAAACCGGAACTTTTTCGGAGAGAATAAATCTTTTCCAAAAAGGTCATCAGAGAATTAATCTTTTGGTTTTTCTTAATGATGGTGAAAAAATAGAAGTTGTCCAAAGAAATTTTTTCTTTGGCATGCTGGCTAATTTTCACATTGGCAACAGATTTTTTAAGTTAAATGATAATTTGTTTGGTTTTGAAAAAGCTCCAAGAATAGAAGAAAGTCGGACTTTGGTGCCAATTCATTTTGTTGAATCCCTTCCTGTAGTTGAAAAAGTTGACATTTCTCCAATCAAAAATAGCTTTTCTGTCCATTCTTTGGACAAAAAAGTTTATTTAGTTTTTGAGATGAATAAGAAAGAGGCGTATGTAAATGCCAAGAGAATGTCAATTGATGTTGCTCCAAGGATAGAAAATGGCACAATAATGGTGCCAATTCGGTTTGTAGCTGAACAATTGGGTTCAAAAGTTGGTTGGGAGCCTCATCAGAAAGAGGTTCTTATCGAGTATCCAAAATGATTAAGTCGTTTTTCAGTCCGTCCCGTGCGGGGACGGACTTTTTAATTAAAGCAATTGTGATAATTTAAAAAATATGGTAAAATATATATAATATTAACAGTAAGAAAATAATATGACTATACGATCTGCAAAAATTGAAGATTTAGTTCAAATTGAAAAATTACTTTCTGTTCCAGAGTTTAGATTCCCAGATGGAGGGTTTCCAGTTTTCGATTTTTTAAAAATCTATTTGGATGAAGATTTCTTTTTGGTGGCTGAAGACAATGATAAGGTAGTAGGTGCTATTTTAGGAGAGCAGTTAAAGGCAGGACATACTCATATTTGATATTTTGTGGTTGATGATAACTATCGCGGTCAAGGTGTTGGCGGAGAATTATATGGAGAGTTTGAAAAAAGAATAAAAAAGCGTGGTGTGGAGTGAATACTATCTTATGTCAACGACAATGAAAGGTCAACAAATTTTTATGCAAAACATGGATACAACAAAGGCCATAAGTTTGTGGAAATGAACAAGGAGATTGTTTAAAGCCATAACGAAAGCAAGGGAAGTGTAGATATTTTTTCAACAAAAAGAAAAACTGCCTCAAACCTTTGGTTTTGAGGCAGTTTGCTATTATTTGGAGAATTAAGTTTCTTCTGGGATGGGTGTGAAGTATTTTTTAATAGTGCCAGCAAATACCCTTATCGGGTATTGGTTCTCTTCGTTAAGTGGAGTTAACCAAATGGCAAACTCCCAGCCGATTGAAAAAAAGTCTGAATTTTTAGGTTCATCACAAAATGTGATTTTTTCTCTGCTTATGCCTTCAATGATAAAGCTTCTTGGAGAGCTAAACAAGTTAGATGTGGTTATTTTTTGTCCAACATGGAATTTCTCAAGTCCAAGAGAGTCAAAAGCTTTTGGCGAAGGATTCACGAGGATCTCTTTTCCGCTTTTTGTGAAGATTTTTTTGGTGGGATGAAATTTTTTGCCTCGGATCTAAAGCTGTAACAGGATCCATTGAATTCTTTCGTTAGAGTGTACCACATCTCTTCGTAGCCAACGCCCTCAAGAATGCACTCCTCACCATGGAGATTAAATACTTTTTGCCCCGAGTAGAAATCACCAAAACCAAGAGATTTGAATGCGGCAGGAGAGGTGTCCACTTCAATTTTTTCCCCTGATATTGTATTAATTGTCTTTTTGCTCGCGTCCATTTTTTTTATTTCTCCTTTCAAATATTCAATGTACAAATTTTAACTTAGCCATATTATATCATATATTGTTTGTATTGTCAAAAATTCGCCTTGGAAATATAGTGCTTGATTTATTAAAATTTTGAGGGTATAATATATATAATATTAAATAAATGAAAAATGAATTTAAGTAATAAATTAAAGTCAAAAATGGTAAAGATTTTACGAAATTTTTTATTTGTTTTTGGAGTGTTTGTTGTTATTTTAATATTAGCGGGAATTTTTTGAGTTATTTGAGAACTTTACATAGTAGATAATATATCAGGAGGCAGAAACAATAAAAGAATGAATGAAGCCGGTTTTTTGGATGAAGGTAGTTCTTTCGGTAAAGAATGCAATGTATTAGGAATATCTTTGCAAGGTAGTTTGTATACATACATTCCAGCTTATCAATATGATAATGGTAATTATTTAATAGATGCTTCTTCAAGCGAAGATATTCAATATTTAATTAGAGAGGCAATGGAATCTCGTAATATAAAGGCTGTTTTTTTAGAAATAGATTCTTATGGTGGAGAGGCAGTGGCTGGCGAAGAAATTGCCAATGCTTTAAAATTGCTCGATAAACCTTCAGTAGCTTTAATTAGAACTGCTGGAGTTTCAGCTGCCTATTTGGCTGCTACTGGAGCAGATACTATTTTTGCTTCAAAAAATTCTGATGTTGGGAGTATAGGAGTAACTATGTCTTATCTTGATAATTCTAAGCAAAATCAAAGAGAAGGGTTGACTTATAATCAGCTTTCAACAGGAAAATTTAAAGATACTGGTGATCCAGATAAGCCATTAACTTTTGAAGAAAGGCAATATCTTGAAAGAGACTTAAAAATAATGTTAGAAAATTTTATTCAAGATGTATCAGCTAATAGAAACTTGTCAGTTGATAAAGTTAGAGCATTAGCAGACGGATCAACCATGTTGGGAGAAATGGCCTTAAAAAATGGGTTGATTGATAAAATAGGTGATTTAAATTCTGTAGAACAGTATTTAAAAGAAAAACTTAATGAAGAGATAGTGGTTTGTTGGTAGAGGGTTGATTTGTTGGTGTTTTGGGGGTATAATATGGGTAGAATTAAAAAATAAATAAAAAATATGTTTTTAATAAATAGAGAAAAAAAACAATTAGAAGAGATAGAAAATACGACTTTTAAAGATTTGGGTATTAGTGAAAGATATGATTTACAAGAATGATTGGAAAAAAATCCAAGTATTTTTGGAGAAGATTTTTTAGTTATTCAAAAAGAATTTGATGGGTTTAGTGAAACAAATGAGAGACTTGATTTGCTGGCACTTGACAAGCAGGGCAATATAGTTGTAATCGAAAATAAGCTTGACGACTCAGGCAGAGATGTCATTTGGCAAGTTTTAAAATATGCGGCCTATTGTTCCACTTTAAAAGGTTATGAAATCAAAGATATATTCGGGCAATATTTAAAAAAACAAGGAAGAACGGAAGTTGTGAATGAAATATTAGAAGATTTTTTTGAAAATGAAGATTACGAAGAATATATTAATAATGGCAATTCTCAAAGACTGATAATGGTCGCGGGTAAGTTTAGAAAAGAAGTGACCTCTACAGTTATGTGACTACTTAATTATGGGATTAGGATACAATGTTTTAAGGCATCTGTTTTTAAACATGGAGATCAGGAGATTTTTAATTTAGAACAGATTATTCCGCTAAAAGATTCGGAAGATTATATTATTAAGATGGCCAGTAAAAATTTAGAAGAATTGAATACTCAGCGAGTAGTAAAAAAACTTCAAGGAACAAGAACTGAATTTTGGGCGCAGTTTTTATTAGAGATGAACAAACATAGTGATATTATGTCTAATATTGGTCAAGGATATAATAACTGAATTCCAGTTGCTATTGGTGTTTCCGGGGTGGGTATAAATTTAGTGGTAACTCAGAAATACGCTAGAACAGAAGTATATTTTAATCGAGGAAGCCTTGAATTAAACAAAGAGGCGTTTGATTTTTTATATAAATATAAGGATCAAATTGAACAGAAATTTGGCAAGCAATTAATATGAGAGCGCATGAATAATAAGGTTACCTCAAGAATTAAAATTCAAATGGACGGTGTAAGTGCTTCAAACAAAGAAGACTGGCAAAAAATTAATAAATTTTTGATTGACACTTCAATAAAAATGAAGGATTCAATGAAAGAAGAAATCAGTCAAATGAAAGAATATCTTAAAAAATAATAAAGACGATACCTTATTAAGAAATTTAACTCGCATGCTATAAATTAAGCAAAAAACTATTATTAAAAGTTTTAATTTATTGATGCTTTGAGGCATAATATAAAAAGTGTAATAAATTGTTAATAACAAAAAATTTATATTCTAATAAAGAAGTATGGCAAAAATTAAAATGAAAAAAGGAAATATTTTTGATAGTTCTTGCCAGGTCATAGTAAATCCTGTCAATTGTTTGGGCTATATGGGAAAAGGATTAGCCCTGGAGTTTAAATATCGTTTCCCAAAAATGTTTTTAGAATATAAATTAAAATGTGAAAAGAACGAATTGTTTCCTGGCGTCTTGCATTTACATAAAGAATCTTCTCCTTGAGTATTAAATTTTCCTACCAAAATGGATTGAAAGTATCCTTCTAAATTGTTATTTATTGAAAAAGGAATGCAAGCTTTTTCTAATAATTTTAAAGAATATGAAATAAATTCTATTGCTTTTCCAAAACTGGGAACAGCTCTGGGGCATCTAAAATGAGACGATGTTGAAAAATTAATGTTTAAATATTTAAAGCCATTACCGGATCTTGAGGTAGAAATATATGAATTTGATAGTAAATCGCCTGACAAGTTGTTTTTAAATTTAAAAAATAAAATAGATTTTGACAGTAATTTATTGTTAACTGATTCATATGACGCTGGATTTAAAGCAAAATTACAGAAAATTAAAAAAGATATTGAAATAGGAAGGATCTCTAATATGGATGATTTAATTTCTTCTAGGGGGATTGGAGAAGTGACAATCCAAAAAGTTTTTAATTTAGCTAAAGACTCTAAAAATAGGAAAATTAATAATCAATTAAATCTTTTTTAAAGCTATGTTAGGCCAAAATTTAAAAGAATGAATAAAGTGTAAATTAAAAGAATATAAAATTCATTATTTTTATTATTTTGTTAGAATCGAAAATTTAGAAAATATATTATTAAAGGGAATTTTATCTAAAAACATGGTAGAGTCAGCTCGGCAAGATTATAAATCTTTTGCTAATAACGATGTGCAATTTCGTAGAGACAATAAAGAAATAACATGTTCGGATAAAAAAGATCATAATCTGCATGATCTTGTGCCCCTATATTTTACTTCAAAAAACGCTTGCACTTATTCGCAAAAACAAGAACAGGATAATTTTTGTTTTATCTTAGTGAGCTCTCATATTTTACTAGATGGCGATTTGGCATATGCTTTTTCTGATGGCAATGCTGCTAGCAACAATACGCATTTTTATTGGAGTCTTAACAGATTGGATAAAATAGATTGGAATTTAATTAAAACAAAAAATTGAACTAAAAATGAAGATGGAAAAAGGAAAATTAATTGTGAATGATTAATTTATCCAAAAGTTGATAAAAAATATTTTTATAAAATTGTAGTAAATACAAAGGAAAGCTTAGAATATATAAATGATATTTTAACAAAACATAACTTAAAAATAGAATGCAAATTTGATAAAGACACATATTTTGATGATTACAAGTTGTTTTGATAATATTTAAATATTTTTTGTTAAAATAATTTAATTAACATGCCAAAATTAAAAGATTTGCCAAAGGGTGATAGGCCTAGGGAAAAATTAGTGAAAAAGGGTGTGGATAATCTAAAAGATGAAGAACTTTTGGCTATTTTATTAGGAACTGGAACAAAAGAAAAAAATGTGCTAGAATTATCTAAAGGGTTTTTAAAGAAATACAGCAGAAAGAAGATACTAGGATTGAATTATGAAGAAATTGTTAAAAATAAGGGCATTAATTTTGCCAAAGCTTGTATCATATTATCAGCCATAGAATTGACAAAAAGATTGCTTAATGTAGGTGTTGAAACTTTACCAATTATTAGAAATAAAGAAGATATAGTCGCGCAGGTGAGTGATTTAAGAGACAAGAAGCAAGAGCATCTGTTGGGAATATATTTAAACGCAAGGCATGAAATGCTTTGTAAAAAAGATTTATTTATTGGAACTTTAAATGCAAATTTGATTCATCCTAGGGAAATATTTTTAGAAGCATTAAACCAAAATGCTGCTGCAATAATTATAGTCCACAATCATCCTTCTGGAGACTCAGAGCCATCGGAAGAAGATTTAACTGTAACCAAAAGAATAGTTGAAGCTGGAAAAATTATGGGGATGGAGGTGTTAGACCATGTTATAATATCAAAAACAAAAATATTCAGTTTTAAGGAAAACAATTTAATTTAAAAATATATTATGGGGAATAATCAAAAACTTTTAGCTGAAATTGAGCGACTGAAAAAGGAGCTAAAGAAAAAGAAGAAATACGGCTTAGTTTGAGAAGACAAGCCGGAAGATGTAGTTGAAATGTGTAAAGAAAAATTACCGATTTTAAAGGAAATTAAAAG
>CAYYXO010000012.1:11881-12752 GCA_964475745.1 uncultured Candidatus Saccharibacteria bacterium
GAAATAATTACAGATAAAAATAAACCGGTAAATTTACTTATTGAAGGTGATAATTACCACGCGCTTTCTGTTTTAAATTATACCCATAAAGGAAAAATTGATGTTATTTATATTGATCCTCCGTATAATACAGGAAACAAAGATTTTATTTTTAATGATAGTTTCGTTGACAAAGAAGATGCATATCGTCATTCAAAGTGGATTGCTTTTATGGCGAAAAGATTGCAATTATCCAAGGAACTTCTTTCAAAGGCGGGAGTAATATTTATTTCAATAGGCGAAGATGAAGTTGCCCAACTGAAACTTTTATGCGATTCAATATTTACTGAAAATAATTATATCACACAAATTGTGTGGCATAATAATGTTAAGGGAAGACAAATGGATTTGCACATTAAAAATACCTATGAGAATATACTTGTTTATGCAAGAGATTTGAAAAGTATAAATATAAATCAAGAAAAAGATATTAAAGACGTAACCTGCTTAGATCGTGACGATATTTCTTATTATAAAAAAGACTACCCTTTACATAATGGAACGGCCGATTTTCATATAAACAATCGTCCCAATTTAGCTTACTCAATATATTATAATAAAAATAGTAGACGAGTAGTAACTGTTGACGAAAAAATTAATACTAAGGACGGTTTTATAATTGGAGAACCAACAAGAGAAGATCTATTAAGAAAAGGTTATCAACGAGTAATCCCAAAATATAATTTTAAGTACAAAAATCAAAGAGTTTGAAGATGGGGCCAAGAAAAGTTTTTAAAAGAATACTTAACAGAGCTTTTATTTATTGAGGATACTGATGGTCCATATTTTTATCAAAAGAAAAGTTTCGGAGAGGATGGAGAATATGTAAAAA
>CAYYXO010000013.1:0-7698 GCA_964475745.1 uncultured Candidatus Saccharibacteria bacterium
TATTTTCAACCAATGTTTTTTCAATCTCTTTTATTTTTTCTGTTGAATAGGGCAAATCAGCATCAGTAAAAATAATAAAATCACCCTTAGCCAAAGAAAAACCCTTTTTTAAAGCAAAGCCTTTGCCTCGGTTTTTTTGATAAGAAACAATTTTTATCTTATCTTTATAAAAATTTAAAATAGACAAGGTTTTGTCACTGCTGCCATCATTAACAATAATAATTTCAGCTTCGTCAAAAGCTTGACTTAGGCTTAAGATGGTTTTTTCAATAAAATTTTCTGCCTGGTAAGCTGGAACTACTATAGATAGTTTCATAAAGCTAATTTAATATGTTTAAATTATAACAAATGTTTTGTGTTTAAGCAATATTTTTGATATACTAAATACATAAAATTAAAAAACAAAAACATGCCTAGTCAAAGAAAAAAAATATGCCTAGTTATTATTGATGGTTGAGGCATAGGGCAAAATAATTTTACCAACCCTATTTTTCTAGCAAAGACACCCTTTTTAGACTATTTAAAGCAAAATTATCCCTATTATGGATTGCAGACATCTGGCCTTGCCAGTGGCCTTCGTTTTTTAGAAGAAGGCTCTAGTGAAGTAGGGCATTTAATTCTTGGCTCAGGCAGAACTATCTATCAAACTAAAACCAAGATAGACCTAAGCATTAGAGACAATAGTTTTCTAAACAATCAATCCATCTTAAACGCCATTAATCACGCTAAAAAAAATAGCTCCACACTTCACTTGTTGGGAGTTATTAGCAGTAGCGACGTTCTTGGCTCTTATGCGCACTTAAGAGCCTTGATTTACATGGCAAAATTGAATCAAATAAAAGAAGTTTGTGTGCATTTAATTAGTGATGGCAAAGATGGTGGTAGTCATGAAGCCCATGAGCTAATAAAAAAACTTTTTAATGAAAGAAGCAGTCTAGGTGATTTTAAAATTGCTTCTATAGCAGGACGCTTTTTTGCCCTAAATAATCACAACGAAGAATATTTAAAAAAATATTTCGAATTTTTGACTAGCGATCAACAAAAAAATATTTCTTTTGATCAGCTAGACAATGTTTTTGATCATTTCAGACAAAAAGAAATATCAGATGAATTTATCGAACCTTTTGCTTTTAAAGAGAATTTTAAAAGAATACAAAATAACGATAGCTTGATAATGTATAATTATAAAACAAACCACTATCCAATGGAGTTTTTGGCTAGCAATTTATTAAATAATCTCTCTGGGCTAAATAATTTAAAAATAGTTAGTTTTGTTGATTTAAAAGCTTCCCTTAATATAGAAGTTGCTTTTCAGCATGAAAAAATCAATGATTGTTTAGCAGCCATTTTATCTTTCAACCAAAAAAGACAAGTGCATCTTTCAGAGTCTCATAAATCATTGCACGTAACATATTATTTCAATGGACTTAATCAAAAACCTTTTCCCGGAGAATATTGGTTCATTTTGCCGTCCAAAACGATATTAAAGCTAGAAGACGATCCTTTTCTTGAAGCTAAAACTATCACCGAAAGAGCTTTGCAAATCATGGAAGAAGGAGTTTACGATTTTTTATTAATTAATTATGCTAATGCTGACTTGGCTGGTCACACTGGTGATATGGATTTGGCTAAAACAGTAGTGAGTATCATAGATAATGAAATCAGAGAAATAGTTAGCAAAGGCATGGAAAATAATTATACTTTTATTATTACTTCTGACCACGGCAACATTGAAAAAATGAAAAACCCTTCAACTGGAGAGCCAGAATTTGGCCATGATCCTAGTTTTGTGCCGGTTCACCTTATTGATGAAAAGTGAAAAAATCAAGTGCCTTTAACAAACGAAGAAATAGCTCAAAGAGAAAAAAGGGCTATGGGAGTTTTAGCAGATATAAGTCCAACAATCTTGGATCTGTTTAATATTAAGCAGCCAACATCCATGACAGGCCATTCTTTAATACAATTGCTACGCTTAACTAAAGAATAATGATAAATCAAAGAGTTTCAAAGCAAATAAAAGCTAGCCCTCAGCTGCCAGGGATATATTTATTTAAAAAAAACAACAATATTATTTATATTGGCAAAGCAGCTAGTTTAAATAACAGACTGCATTCTTATTTAAACTTAAGGGTAGCTAAAAACCGAAACATTCAAAAAGAAGCCAATAATCTTAAAATAATCATTACCAATAACGAAATAGAAGCTCTTTTACTGGAAGCAAAGTTAATAAAAAAGCATCAACCAAAACACAATAGCATTTTTAAAGATGAAAAAAATTATTTTTTTGTAAAGTTTTCTAATGAGTTATTACCAAAGATATCAATTGTTCATCAAGAGAAAATTGTTGACGGCAAAACTATCGGCCCTTTTACCTCCGGGTCTAGCTTAAAGGAGCTGTTAAAAATGATCAGGTGGTCATTTCCATTTTGCACCTGTAAAAATAACCATAAAAAAGATTGTCTAAGTTCTCAGCTCGGCTTGTGTCAGGGATATTGTTGTTCTTTAGCAAAAGAACTAAGCAAGGATCAAATAAAAGAATACCAAGGCAATATCAAAAAAATAGAAAAAATTTTAACTTGTCACAATCGCCCTCTAATCAAAAGCCTTAAAAAAGAGATTGAAACAGCAATAAAGCAATCAAATTTTGAAAAAGCCGATTTGATAAAAAAACAAATCAGTAGCATTGAAAATATTTTTAAACACCAACCATCATTAAAAGAAAAAGAAAACTGAAACTACGATAAGATAAATAAAATTTTTAAAGATTTTTTCGAAACAAAAAAGAATTTTTTATCAATTGAGATGTATGATATTTCTAATATTAGCGGAAAATATGCCACCGCCTCTTTAGTATTTTTTAAAGATGGTCTGCCAGAAAAAAAACAATATAAGAAATTTAAAATAAAAAACACTCCGCTTGAGCCAAATGATATAAAAATGCTCAAGGAGGTTTTTTCAAGACGAGTTGATAACCCTCATTGAGAAAAACCAGATTTGATCTTGGTTGATGGCGGTAAGGCTCAGTTAAATGCTGCTATTAAAATATTTAAACAGCATCAGGAGTTTAAGGATATTTTTCTAGGATCTTTGGCTAAAGGTAAAAGTCAGCTTTTTATTTTAAAAATCAGAGATACAAAATGTTATAATTTAAAAGACTTACCAGTATTTTTTCAAAACTTTTTAAAAGCTATTCAGGATGAATCACATCGCTTTGCTATTGGCTATCATCACCAGCTCTATTTAAAAAGTATTAAAAAAAAGCGGCCTTAAGCCGCTTTTTTTTATTTAGTGTAGTTTTTAAGATAATTTATGGCTGGTTGATCTCCCATAATACACTGGCCGTTATGATAGGTTAAAGGAACCCCTCACCCATCAGTAATATTGCACTCTTCTAATTTTTTTAAAACCAACTCAAGGTTTGCTTTGTCGGTAGCTGGGTCATCAATTTTGGCCAGAATAATATTTAAATCAATTTTTTGAGAATTTTCCTTTAAATATTTTAATAAATTATCGCAAAATGGACAGGTTGTGGTATAAAAAACTAACACATCGTTACTAACCACAGTGGCATCATCGTCAACCAAGACCTCAATGCTATCCTCGTCCAAAGTTATTGTTGGCATTTGGTTTTGTACATTAGCTGTGCCAGAAAAGATTAATGAGGTCACTGCCCCTCCTCCGATTAGAAACAAAAACAATATTATCACCGCCAATATTTTTTTATTTTGCATGCTCGTTTATTTATTTTATTAATTTTTATAACACTCTAGTGTTATGTACCGAAGGTGGGATTTGAACCCACAAGGTCTTGCGACCACTACCACCTCAAGGTAGCGCGTCTGCCAATTCCGCCACTTCGGCTAATAAATCAACCAGTGATTTACTCCTTTATATTAGCATGGATTTATAAAAAATTCAATAGCCAATAAAAAACAGAGAACTTTTGAGTTCTCTGTTTTTTCAGGATAGTTATTTTTCAATCTCAACGACTTCTTCTTTAGCTTCTTCTTCAGGCAATTGGTTGGCAGCATCTTCTTTGACTTCTTTTTTCAAGTCTTTAATTTCTTTTCTTAGTTTGGCACGAGATTCTTTCACCGATTTGTTTCTGATATAATAAAGTTTTGATCTTTTAACTTTTGAAGATTTAATAATGTCAACTTTAATAATATTGTCTGCATAAATAGGTATCACCCATTCAACACCAACTCCATCAACAATGCTGCGAATAGTTAAGGTAGCACCAAGCTCTTTGTTGTGCTTTTTAGCGATAACCAAACCCTGCACTGTTTGAGTTTTATTGCCTTTTACTTTTTTGCTTTGGTTGGCTTCTTTTAGTTGTATTAAAATTTTAACATTATCACCAACATTGACATCTAGTGGTTTGTGTAGGCCTGTCTTGATTTTTTCATTAATTTCAAAAATACTCTTTGTTTTTGACATCTTAATTTATTTAATTCTTATATGAGTATACTATCAAAAAAACACTGATTAGTCAACTATAGATCTTCGTAGTTAAATTAGAACAAATAATAAAACGCTAGATAAAACAAGACCATTGCTCCAGTAAAGGTTATCCAGGTGATAGCTCTTGATCCAGCAAATCAGATTTTTTTTGTCAAAACAGCTCCTGAAAACACTATTAACTCAATAAGCATGTAGAAAAATAGATAAAGCAGTATATAGGAGATATAGGAGGTCATAGAAACTCCGGCTTCTATTAAAATACCTGAAAAAGCAATAGGCACCCCTACAGAGCATGGAAGCTCAACTAAAGTTATTACAGCAGCAAAAGAAACCACAGCCAAAGACAGCAACAATATACCCCTCTTTGGATTTTCAAAGGTTTGTCTCAATTTATCTGTAGTTTTTCTTACGATACCTGAATTATTTGCTTTACAGGTTGGTCCAAATTTAAAGAACCTTCAAAACTCTTTAAAAAAGTAAATAGCGCCACCTAAAGAGGCTAAGCCAACTAAAATTCTTAAAATTTCTAAGTGGCCAACAAGGGCATCAAACAATCTACCTCAAATGAATACCAAAGAGCCATAAACAATTACCGTGGTGAAAATAAAAAGGCCCCCAAAGAAAAATATTTTTTTCTTAGAATTAAAAGCTAAAACAATAGACAATATTAAAATTAATGCTCCAATAGAACAAACATTAAAACCATCAATTGAACCTAGTACGGCAGTTACTATAGGTAAAGACCAATTGGTCATATCAAGCTCTATATTTAGAAAAGGAAGTTTAGTTACGCAGCATTTACCGTCAACTTTTTTACCAGAGATAGCATCAAGTATCATTTGTTCTTGCCTGGAAGTAAAATCTCTGAATTGGAAAAAGTTTTCTCCAATAAAAATAGTTGGCGACATGATTCTATAGTCTAGCACATCATGCTTTGTAGCCACTTCTTTTAATTTGTTGGTGTCAGTTATTGGGTAAATAATTAAATCTAGGTTTGGATATTCTGGCACAATTTGTTCAATAAAAGCTTTTGCGTCTTTACACACAGAGCAAAGTCGATCATCAAAAAAATAGATGGTTATTTTTTCAATTTCTGTTTCTTCAAGCAATGCTTGCTCGCTTAAAGTACTATTACCCTGGCTAATATTTGAAAAAGATGAAAGTAATATTAACGCTAGAAAAATGATAGAAAAAAACTTTTTCATGGTAAGGGTTTAATGTTTATAACGGACAGCCAGTTATTTCAGCTAAAACTTCTGGAAGACCTTGTTGCTCAAGTAAAACACCATCTATTTGAATTTCTGGAACATAGCTTGTTTGCATTTCACTCATACATTTTTCCATGTCGGCTTCATCTCCACTAGAACAGTTAGTATAAATTAAATTAATGTCACCGTAGCCTAGGTATTTTTCAAGGAGGCTTTTACAGGCAGGACAAGTGTGAGTGCCATAAATAACAACATGATTATCCCTGAGACATTCAATAAAGCCAGTGTTTTTTGCTACGGAAGTATCTTGGGATAAGATATCTTTTGACTGATATTTTGACATGGCTCAAGCAATAAAACCAATAATGGCCAGTAGCATCACGAGCTTTAATATTGACAATGTTTTTTTATCCATATTTATTTTATAATTTTTTTATTATACAAACAATAAATTAGCAAATTAAATTAAAACATGCAACAGTTATTTTTCCAATGTTTTTAAAAAAGCAGTTAAATCTTTAGGCAAAGGACTCTCAAAAGAATAATCTTTTTGCTTGTAATTAAATTTAAGTTCACAGGCATGCAAAAAATGCCTATCAAGGTTAAAAGATTGATTAATTTTTTTAGAGCCATATTCTTTATCTCCCACTACAAAACTAGCCAGGGCAGCAAAATGAACTCTAATTTGATGAGTTCGGCCAGTTTTTGGGCTAACTTTTACCAAGCTACAAGTTTGGTATTCTTTTAAAACTTCATATTGGGTTAAGGCTTCCTTAGAGGCAACTTTGTCAAAAGATATTTTTCTTCTATTGAACTTGCTTTCTGATCTAGCAAGATTAAAATCAATAGTTCCCTGTTTGTTTTTTAAATGGCCATAAACTAAAGCGGTATAGGTCTTCCGTATTTTTTTTAATTGAAACATTTCTTTGAATTTTTTAAAAGAAAGATTGTTTTTAGCTATTAAAAGCAATCCAGAAGTTTCTTTATCTAAACGATGGACAATACCGGGTCTGTTTTTTTCTTCGCCAACATCTATAATTTCGGGTATTTTAGCAATCAATCCGTTAACTATGGTATCACTTTCGTTTTTTGAGGTTGGATGAGTTAATATGCCAGCAGGTTTTTCAATGATTAAAAAATCGTCATGCTCAAAGATAGTTTTAAAAGAAATGGTTTTATTTGGCTCTAAGATAGGTTCACGTATAGTGTCAAAAATTTTATCATTTAAAAAAATAATATCATGTGGTTTTAAAATAGTAGCAGGCTTAACAACCAGATCATTTAGCAGAATGTTTTTATTTTTTATATTAATATTAAAAAATTCCCTGCTTTTTTCAGGGAAGCTATAAGCAAGTCATTTGTCTAAGCGTATTTTTTCATTTCCTTTAAAAACTATTTTCATAAAAATATAATTTTAATAAAAGCGCGTGTTTTTAAGTGTGGACGATAGAGGATTCGAACCTCTGACCTCTACAATGTCAATGTAGCGCTCTAACCAACTGAGCTAATCGTCCTTAAAATTAATTTAGCACATTTTTTATTTATTTTCAATTAATACCTTTGTGGCGATGCAGCGATTTGAACTACTAACCGATTCGTTTATATTGTTTATTTTCAATTAATACCTTTGTGGCGATGCAGCGATTTGAACTACTAACCGATTCGTTTATATTGTTTATTTTCAATTAATACCTTTGTGGGCGTAGAGGGATTTGAACCCCCGACCGATCGTGTATAAGACGATTGCTCTACCACTGAGCTATACGCCCACAAAGGCAATAATTATTTGTAATAAACAATATATCAGATATTTTCAAAAAAGAAACATGGTGAATATCTGATATAAGACGATTGCTCTAATTGTGAGCTATACGCCCACAAAGGCAATAATTATTTGTAATAAACAATATATCAGATATTTTCAAAAAAGAAACATGGTGAATATCTGATATAAGACGATTGCTCTAATTGTGAGCTATACGCCCACAAAGGCAATAATTATTTGTAATAAACAATATATCAGATA
>CAYYXO010000014.1:0-7546 GCA_964475745.1 uncultured Candidatus Saccharibacteria bacterium
AAAATCTTTTAAAAACTTTTGCAAATCTTTTAAAACAGAGACCAGTGGAAAAACATGCCCCCCAGAGTCTCCTCCGGTTAACATTATTTTTATTTTTTTATCTGATTTTAAAATTCCCATATTACCCTTTATTTATTATATTATAAAGCACGCCCATACTCATCATAGTAACAACATAGTCAGTGCCTCCATAGCTTATAAAAGGCAGTGGCACACCTGTCATGGGTATCACACCGCTCATACAGGCAATATGCATTAAGGCCTGCAAGCCAACTCAAGTAACAACCCCCATAGCAAATAATGAGCTAAAAGCATCTGATGTATAATATGCCACATAAGACCCTAAAAAACAAATCAAAAAATACAATAATAAAATCACCATTGTGCCAAAAACAAAGCCAAACTCCTCAGCAATAACCGGATAAATAGAATCTGTGTAACTCTCTGGTAAATAATTATGTTTTTGTATTGAGTTACCAAAGCCCAAGCCAAACAATCTCCCTCTAACAATCCCTATTTTTGCTTGGTTCAAATGATAATGAGCTTCTTTATTTTGGCCAGCAAAATCAAAAATTCTTCTAGTCCTATATTCTTTTTCAGAAATAAAAATTGCTGCCAACAAAATTAAAATCCCTGCCCCAACAATAATCATCACGTTCTTAAAACTAATTTTTGTTGAAAAAAAGATAACACCAACAGTTATCAGAAGCAAAAAAACCATTGAGGTCGCAGGCTGAGCAAAAACAATAGCTAATGGTATTGCTGCTATTGTTCAAAAAGGGATGATTGTTTTACTTCAACTATTTAAAGCCACTACACTTTTTTTACTTAGAAAATAAGCCGCAAACATCACTAAGGTAATTTTTAAAAATTCTGATGGTTGAAAAATAAACCCTCCAATATCTATTCATCTTGAAGCAGTTGCTCCTTCCATAGCAAAACCAGGTACTCTTGTTAACAATAACAAAAAAACATTAATAATTAAAAAAACAAAAGAAAACTTTCGCAAAAGTTTTAAATCAGCTAAATACAAAATCATAAAAGCAATTACACCTATCACAAACCCCTT
This sequence comes from uncultured Candidatus Saccharibacteria bacterium, assembly GCA_964475745.1. Classification (GTDB taxonomy): domain Bacteria; phylum Patescibacteriota; class Minisyncoccia; order UBA6257; family JAKLIH01; genus CAYGJE01. Next base: position 1,070 of record CAYYXO010000014.1, read on the forward strand.
AAAAAATTGATCCTTAACAAAAAAGAAAGGGTCTCCAAATTTTCTACTTCCTACCACCATCGAAGCACTACTCAAATACAAAAAACCAGAAACAACCAAAGTTCCCATAGTTATTCAAAATAGTTTTTTAATTGTTTTTGGCATAAATATTATTAAAAATTATTTAGTTTATCGACAGTCTTATTTATCATTTTTTCAGAATTGTTTGTCATTTTTTCTAGCAAACTGTCTAATTCGTCATCCGAATAAAAATAAATACTTATTTCTCCCATATCACCTTTTCTCTTGATAGTTACTTTTGAACCAAATATATCTTCGAGCTTTTCTCTTAGCTCCAAGTCTTTGGGATCAAAAGAATCACCTTTTCTTTTTCTTCCTGTTGGAGTTGTTTTTATACCTTGTTTATCTAAAAATTGTCTTGCTATAATCTCTGCTTCTCGGCTGCTTAATTGTTTTGATAAAATCTCTCCTAGTAAAGCTCTTTGCTTTTCCATATTTGGCAATAACAACAAAGCTCTAGCATGGGATTCAGATATTTTGTTTTCGTCTAAAGCTCTTTGTGCCTCAAAGGGAAGCTGAAGTAACCTCAACATATTGGCAATTGATTGCCTTCCCTTGCCAATTCTTCGTCCCACCATCTCTTGAGTATAACCAAATTCATTAACTAACTGCGCATATGCCCTAGCTTTCATTATTGGACTCAAATCTTCTCTTTGAACGTTCTCAACCAAAGCAACTTCTAACTCCAAACACTTATTATCAAAACTACGAATAAGCACTGGCACCGTCTTAAGCCCAACTACTTTAGAAGCTCGCAAACGCCTCTCGCCAGCAATCAATTGATATTCAACATTTAAACCATTTTGTTGTTCTTTTTCCATTCTTTTTACAATCAATGGTTCTAATATGCCATACTCACGAATAGACCCTGCTAATTCTTGAATAGCACTATCATCAAAATCTCTTCTTGGCTGATAAGGATTTGGTACAATTTTATTTATTTCAATTTGAAAAATTCTGTCATGATCTTCCACTGACTGTAAAAATGTTTCGTTCTTTTTTTCTTCATTTATCTCAACTGGCTTCTCTAGCAAAACTTCGTTGGCCATCCCAACAGCTTCATATTTTTCTTCTTGACTTTGCACTTCTTCAATTTCTTTGTTTTCATTTAAATCGGTTAATCTATTTTCCTCTTTTTGAAAAGCAGAGCTTTCTTCTATAAATTGATCTGTTTTTGCTTCCGGATGATTATTATTAGAAAAAGGATTGCCACCATAGCTTTGATTATTATTTGAAGAGATTTGTGTCTCCTCTTTAAATACTTCATTATTTTTTTCTTTTTGCTCAAAAGAAATCGTTTTAGACAAATCAATTCTAAAATCCAATGCATTTTGTGCCTGTTTATTCTCTATCATTAGTGTTTCGTCTTTTTGATTATCTAAAAAAACCGGACTTTTATTTTCTTCAATCATCTTTTTATCTTCATCCCCACTTGAAATTTTAGAGAAATCCTGAGCACTTGAATTTCAAAAATTCATTTTAATAATTTAATTTTTATAAATATATTTTAACAAAAAACAAGAAAAAAAACAAACTTTTAAATGCTGTGGGACTTGGATTCGAACCAAGATAAACGGATTCAGAGTCCGTTGTCCTACCATTAGACGATCCCACAAATTAAAAACCTATTCTTCTAAAGGCAGAATCTCTAAAATTGCTAATTCTAAAGGCAACTTCATATTGATAACTGATCCAAAATAATCTTGATTTTTAATTAATTCTTCTATGGCTTTAACTATATGTTTCATTTCTATTTTCAAAGATTGTTCTTTTAATTTGCTTATCAAATCATCAGAAATTTCTCTTTTTAAAGCAAACTCCAAGTCATAAGAAACTTTTATTGTCAACAATCCTTGCAGATAATCAATTAATTGTTTATAAAACTCTTCTAAATTATAGCCATTTTCATCTAGATCATTGATAAAGCCAAAAACATCTTTTAATTTTTTATCAATCATCAAATCAACAAATTCAGCAATTCTATTTTGGCCAATCCCCCCAATCATACTTTCAACATTTTCCAAGGTGATGCTATTGTTTAGTGTTGCCACTTGATTAAGTAAAGACTCTGCATCTCTCATGCCGCCTTCAGATTCTTTTGCTATCAAGTGCAAGGCTGGCAAATCATAGTCAATTTTTTCTTTTTTTAATATAACCATCAATTTTTTTACAATCTCATCTAAATTAATTTTTCTAAAATCAAATCTCTGTACTCTAGATAAAATTGTCTTTAGCATCTTTTCTGGGTCAGTTGTAGCCAAAATAAAAATAATATATTCTGGTGGTTCCTCCAATATTTTTAACAAAGCACTACAGGCCGACTTGCTTAGCTGATGAGATTCATCAATAATATAAATTTTATATTTACCAGCAATTGGCTTAATGGCAGCATTATCCTGCAAAGATCTAATTTCATTTACTCCTGTATTGGTAGCTGCATCAAACTCAATAATATCCAAAGAAGCATTGCTATTAATGCTCAGACAAGCTTCACATTTATTACAAGGCTCTGCTTGATCTTTTTTTCTATTTTGACAATTTATGGCTTTTGCAAAAATTCTAGCCATGGTAGTTTTGCCAGTACCCCTTGGTCCAGTAAATAAATAAGCATGAGCTAATTTGTCATTCAAAATAGCATTCATTAATGTTTGCTTTATAGCTGCTTGATCGTAGACCTCATTAAAAGCTTGGGGTCTATACTTTCTATAAAAAACTGTTTGTGACATAATTTTTGTTTAATTTACATAAATATTTTACCACAAAAAACCTCAAAATACAATTTATTATTTTTCTTCAATATTCTTAAAAATCCTCTTTGCGCCAAAATATTTAACTATAATAGCAGCTATTGCTCCAATTAAAGAAGCTAGATTAGCTCAAATTCTCCTGTCAAAACCAACCTCAACATACTCAAACAATAGACCTGCAATAGAAACATTAACCACAATTAAAATAACAGACAAAATTATAAATTTTAAAAACTTTAGCCTGCTAGGATGCCTGTCTCTAAAAGTTCAGCTTCTATTTAAATAATAACTAATCGCAATAGCCAAACTAATAGTAAAAGTTTTGATGATAACAAAAACAATCCCCCTTTCAACATTGAAAGTAAACAAAAACAGATTCATTAAGCCATAATCAACCATGGTATTTACCACCCCCACCATACCAAAACGAACAAACTCAATTCTCAAAAAAAAGTTTAAAATTTCTTTTATTATTTTTATCATTTTTTTATTTTTAAAAACTATTGTAAATCTTAACTTTCCTTAATCGAATCTAAAAATTCTTTTAGTACTTTTTTATCTTCCTCACTCATTTCTTCATTTTCTTCTTCTCCCTCTTCTTCCTCACTTTTTTCTTTTAAATAGTTTTCTTGTATTTTAAACCTTTGAGCAATATCACTGTCAACTTCCTCTCTTAGTTTTGAATATTTCTGATTGGAAAGCTCGACGATTCTATCTTTGAAAGAAATAGCATTTATTTCCGGCCTTATAGTTATGATATTGAAAGCTCTAGCTGGCTGACCATCAATAATCAATCGAACATAGGCATTAAAATTATCAAGGCCAACTAAATCAAAAGAAGAAAAAACTGGAGCAAAATATTTTTGTAACAATTCTCCATCTTGACTACTAATTCTAAAAGAAACCATCGAACCAACATTACCAAAGATAGCATCTCTAATATCTTCTTTTACTTGAGCCACAAACTGATGAGCTATAATCAAGGACAATCTAAACTTTCTTGCTTCAGATAAAATTTGTGGAATTGTCTTTGTAGTAATATTTTGGAATTCATCAATATACAAATAAAAATCTTTTCTCTCTTCCTCTTTGATTTCAATTCTAGCAAAAGCAGCTAAAGCAATCCTGCCCACAATAATCATGCCCAGCAAATAAGCATTAATATCTCCTAAAATGCCTTTAGCCAAGTTAACAATAAAAATTTTTTCATTGTTCATTATTTCTTTAAAATTTAACGTAGAGTTCCTCTGTCCAATAATTGGTCTTACAAAATCATTTGTCAAAAAAGGAGCCAATTTTGAATTAATATAAGGTGCCATATTTTTCAAAGCTAGATCTCCTTCTGCTTTAGAAGCTTCTTTTTCTCAAAAATCTTTAACAATCACATTAGTACATCTTTTCAAAAGCATCTCTCTGAAGTCAGTATCAATTAAAACTCTTGGCACTTCTACCAATGTTCATTTTTGTTCTTTATCAGACATCAACAAAGCTAAAGCATTTCTCATATATTGCTCAAAAATAGGCCCGCCAGTTGATTTTAAATCATATAGCTTATCCATGATTTCTAAAAGCTCGTTAATAATAAAAGTTTGTTCTAGTGGATAATTTGGATTAGATTCAATCATGTTTAAACCGATTGACATCTTAGGGTCAGCTGGGTTAAAATAGACCACATCATCAATTCTTTCTTTTGGAATCATTTCTAAAATTTCATTTGCCAAATCTCCATGAGGATCAATAAAACAAACCCCCTTGCCATCTTTTATGTCTTGAATAATCATATTTTTCATAAAAGTAGTTTTACCAGTACCCGTTTGCCCAATAACATATGTATGAAGTCTCCTGTCTTTTATTTTCATTTTTACCAAAGCTTCAGACCCTCTATAAGTATTTTTACCTATAATAACTCCTTCTTTTGGTAAATTGGCAGGTACTGGAGCACTTCTGGCTTTTAGTCACTTAATTCCTGGCACCTCTAAAAGAACATGCGGTAAATGTCAAAAACTATTTATTTCTGTTGAATTTAATATCATTTTTTGACTATTATCAAAAATACGATAAATATATTTAAAAACAAGATTTTTTAATTTTTTACCTTTCAATCTTTTAAGCTCTATCAAGTTTAAAACAGGATTAGTCAACTGCATAAACCCACCCTGGACTTCATTAAATAAAGCCTCCACTCTCTCTTTTTCTTTTGAAGAAATCATCAATCTTAAATTAACGCTAAATAAAGATTGGCCAAGTTTTGATTCAACACTTTTAACCAAACTTTCATCAACTATCTTTCCCTGCTCTTGTTTTTTCTTTTCCACTGATTCTGCTGTCTTAAAAGAATCGGCCACTCCTTCAAAATCAATAAAATTCTTTTTAAAAACCTCTTTTTCTGTTTTTCCCTTTTTTAGCTCATTTAAAATTTTGCTTATTTCTTTTTTTGCTTGTTTTTCTACTGGTGTCAAAATAATTTGCAAAGCCATACCCTCATGGTCATTCATTTTTGAAAAAGAATTAAGAATGCCTGCAAAAGGATCTCCTTCAAAGTTTTGATATGTTTTTATTGGTAAAGCATAGTTTTCTGTTAATTTACCAGTTCACCCACCATGGTGATGGCCTGGTGCAAAAATTGTATAATCGTTTGTCTCTAAAACTTCCGCAAAAGGAAAGTAAGCTGTTATTATCTTTTGCACTAGCTCAATATGTTTTCTATGGCAAGCAACATAAAAACTTATTTCTTTATTCTCAATTGGAGAAACTATTTCAAAAACAATGGCTTTTTTAAATTTGTTGAAATTACTTAACATTTGGTCACAGTTTGAAATCATCTCAGTAATTTTTTTATTTAGCTCATTTTTTTCCTGAGAAATTTCTTTAGGCACCTTTATCAACATTAATTTGTAATGCATTGATTCATTAACCTGCTTTTTGTTTGAAAAGCTTTTTACAATAAAATAACCCAAGCCCACAACAATTATTATGGTCAAAGATATTCTTTCAATAAATAAAAATAAATTTTCCATTTTGAATTTTTATTGGTTTTTTAGTTTGTTTTTTTGCGTTAATTTATCATAAAACACATCCACTAAAATATCATGAAACTTATCCATAATATATGGGTTACTAGTCTTATAACTTAAGGCAATAGCCTTTTTCACTCCTTTTTCAAAAGCTGTTTCAATCAATTGCTTTAACACTTTTTCAGCCTCATTGGAAACTTGACCAACTTCTTGATCAAAAATACTTACTGGCTTTTGATAAGCTATATTGCTAAATTCTGGATGTTTTTCTTTTTCAAAAATATTATCAATAACCTCTCTTGCTATTTCTTTTTCTTCAACTTTCTGAGACATTTTTTCATAAAGCTCTTTTCTCTTGTTAAAAGAACTTTCCATCTCTTTAAATCCTTTTTGCTTTTCAGGGCTGTTTATTTCAAAATTTTTTAATTCCATAATATTAAATTTATTAACTATATAAAAATTATAACAAACTTTTAATAAAAAAACAAATTAAAAACAAGCCTTTTAGGCTTGTTTTTAATTGGCGCGGATGACCGGATTTGAACCGGCGGCCTCCTGCGTGACAGGCAGGCGTTCTAACCGGGCTGAACTACATCCGCATATAAAATAAAAACATATAAAGATATGTATTTGTGCCGATAATAGGAATCGAACCT
>CAYYXO010000015.1:0-7108 GCA_964475745.1 uncultured Candidatus Saccharibacteria bacterium
ATGATTTGATTTTGGTGAGAGGCAATAGAAGCGCACTTAGTTTTATGGATGAATTGGAAAGTGAAAAATTGTTGAAAGAAATAGCTAAAAGAAGTAGTGAAGATTTGAAAATGATGATTGAGAGGGGAAAGATAAGGATAAATAATTAAAACTTAGCCATAGGGAGAAGCTTTTGCCAGAAAAGGGGTTAGTTGTGATGTCAAGCTTAATTTTAAAATGATATGTTAAGAGAGGTCTTTGGGCTTTTTCTTTCTTGACAAATATGATATACTAAAGTTATAAAATTAAATTATAAATATGGATTGAAGAATGATTGTTTTTATAATCGTGGCGATATGTTTTTTGATGGCTTCTTCTTTGAGGTCTTTTAGGTTGATAGCTGGCAGATCAATGGGAACTTATCAAAAACTACCAGTATGAATTAAAAAAATTGATTGAATTTATTGAGGGTTTTTTGTGGTGATGATATTTTTGAACCCTCAGATAGGTTTGTTTGTGGTATTGTTGAACTTAGTTTTGTCTTTGAGTAGTTTGTCTGTGAGAGTGGGTGTGGTGATATTTTCTGTTATTGATAATATGACTGGGACAAAGAAAGTTTTTCGTAATGCTCAAAAGGCAATTGAATTGGTGAAGGAGGGAGTTGAAGGAATAATAAATTCGAATCCAAATAAAAAAGACTTTTCAGGTAGTGCTCTTTTAGCTTATAGGGTTGAAATGTTGAGAAGAAACATTTCAAACGAAGAAAAAATAAAAGAAATACTTGAGGTGACTAATGGCACGAAAATAAAAATAAAAAATAAAGATTTGATAAGGCAATCAGCTCAAATTGAAATTTTGTCTGGAGATAGAGCTGGTGAAGTAGCTTGAATTCTTCTTAAAGATATTATCTTAGAAGAAAATAATAATTAATAAACCTTTAAAAAATAATCATGAAAAAAGAAAATAATGTTATGTTGATTATTTCTGCTTTGCTTTTGATTATTATCGCCTTGGTGATTGTTGGGCTAAGCTCACAACCAAGAGAAATTGATAATAGCAATGACATGATTGCTTGCACTATGGATGCTAAACAGTGTCCAGATGGATCCTATGTTGGTAGAGTTCCGCCTGATTGTGACTTTGCTCCATGCCCAGGCGAATAATATTTTTAAAATAAAAGGCTGGCCTTTGGCTGGCCTTTTTTATAGTTTTAAGATTAAAAATATGTTATAATTTGGTAGTATTAAAAATTAGAAAAATTTATGTATTTTGTGTATATGGTAAAATGTAATGACGGAACTTTTTATACTGGCATTGCTAAAGATTTGGAAAAAAGGTTGTCTGAGCATAATCATTCTTTGTTGGCAGCTAAATATACTAGGCCTCGTAGGCCAGTAAAACTTGTTTTTGCTAAAGAATTTGAAACAAGATCATTGGCTTTGAAAGAAGAATGTCGTATTAAAAAGCTTTCGAAAAAAGAAAAATTAACAATAATAGCAGCAAATGGAATATAAGGTGATAAAATCAAAAAGACGAACCATTGCTTTAGAGATAAGTAGTGAGGCTAAGGTGATAGTGAGAGCTCCTGTAAGAGTGAGTGATTTTGTTATTAAGCAGATTATTCAAAAAAGACAAGCTTGAATAACAAAAAAACTTTTGGAAGTAAGAAAAAGAGTGTCTAAAAAAGTAGTTAAAAGATTTATTGAAGGCGAGGTTTTTTTATTTTTGGGAAAAAAATACGAACTGCAAATTGTTGAAAAGCAAAAGCAAAAAATTGTTTTTGATAAAGCTATTTTTTTAAGAGAAAAGGAACTGTTGAGGGCCAAAGAAGTTATAATTAAGTGGTATAAAAATGAGGCTTTGAATTATTTTGCTGATAGGGTTAGCGAAATGGCTAGAGAGCTTGGCTTTGTAAGTGAAAGGGTTTTTATATCAAATGCTAGAAAAAGATGGGGCACCTGTAATTCTAAAAATGATCTTAGGTTTAACTGGAGATTGATTATGGCGCCAGCAGAGGTGATGGATTATGTTATTTTGCATGAATTGGTTCATACAAAGGTGAAGAATCACTCAAAAAAATATTGAGCTTGGGTAAAAAAGATAATGCCGGATTATAAAAAACATGAAAGGTGGATCAAAGAAAACAAAGAAGAGATGTTTTGAGAGTAAGGGGTTGTCTTTTTTAAAAAAATTATTTATAATTTTTGTAAGAATAAAAAATGAATATGAAAAAAGATTTTCAACCATTGGGTTATTTGGGTCTTTTAGGGCTGTTGGGATTTTTAGGCTTTAAAAATGAGCCGTTATTTTTCTTGTTTTTCTTATTGTTCTTGTTTTTTTTAGGGGTGCCAATAAAAAAATGTAAATAAAAAATATGCTATATATTTGAATAATTGTTTTTGTGGTTTCTTTATTTATCTTAGTTAAAAGCGCCGACTGGCTTATTGCTAGTTCTGAGAAAATTGGCTTAGCAGTTGGGTTGTCGCCTTTTATTGTTGGGGTGACCATTGTTGCTCTGGGCACTTCTTTTCCAGAGGTGGTGGCATCTTTGGCAGGAGTTTTTCAGGGAGTTAGCCAGATTGTGGTGGCTAATGCCATTGGTTCTAATATTGCTAATATTTTGCTGGTGGTGGGTATCTCAGCTATTGTTGGTAAAAAGTTGGTGGTAACAAAGAGTTTGATTGATTTGGATTTGCCTTTATTGGCTATTGGTACAGTTTTATTTTTAGGAGTTGTTTGAAACAGAACTATTTCAGTGGCTGAGTCAATATTGATGATGGTGGTTTATATTATTTACTTGATGCATACTTTTTCGCATAGAGACAAGGAAGAGACACAAGAGCTGGCGGAAATACTGCCTTCTCGACAAGAAAGAAGAAAAGATATTTTAAAAATTAAAAAAACTCAAAATCAAGAAAGGCCTAAAATTGTTATTTATGATATTATCTTGCTAGCAACTGGCGTTATTGGTTTGGTTTTCGGAGCTCAATATTTAATAAAATCTGTGATTGTTATTTCTGAAACAATGAAAATAGCTACTTCAGTTATAACAATTACAGCGGTTGCTGTTGGCACTTCTTTGCCAGAACTTCTGGTGTCTGTGAAGGCAGCGATGAAAGGGAAGTCTGAAGTGGCTTTGGGAAATATTTTTGGCTCAAATGTTTTTAATTTGTTTGTGGTGGTTGGTTTGCCAGGGATATTTGGAACATTGGTGGTCGATAATCAAACATTCTTTATTGGCTTGCCAGTGCTTGCTATGGCGACTTTACTGTTTGTTATTTCTGGTATATCAAGAAGAATTCACTCTTGAGAAGGCTATTTTTATATAGCTTTGTATGTTTTGTTTATTGGTAGGCTATTTAATTGGTTTTAAAAAGTTATTATGGGGAAAATAAAAAAAATATTGATAGTTTTGATGGTTGTTGTTTTAGGATACGCCTTGTTTGTTTTTATGCAAAATAAAAGTGGCGAGGGTTTTATTATTAATTTGAAAAATTTTTCTAATAATAAAAATAATTATATTAAAGAGCAGGAAGATGACAAAGAGGTTGATTTAAAAAGAGAAACAATAGAGATTGATTTTGGAACAATAGTAAAGAAAGATAATTACAATACTTTTATAGGAGGAGTAGAGGGGGTTAGATATCAATTTGATTATCCAAAAGATATGTTTTTAAGTTTAGAGGGAGGAGCTTCTTTATGAGTTAGGGATGATAAAAACTTAGAGATAAATATAGCGTTGCATTCTTTTGAAAGAGAAAATAATAATAGTTGTTCGTGGAAAGATTATGTTGATCAAGAAATGTTTTACGAACAAAAAGAGTTTAATATAAGAGAGGCTGATTTTAAAATAGGAAATACAAGAACAGAATTTATCGGAGAAACTTATATGGGAGAAACTTATTTTTTTGGACCTGATGTAGATGGTTATTGTTTTGAGTTTAGTTTTGCTAGTCGGGGAGACGACTACATTAATCAAAAAGTCACTGAGAGTGAAAGGGAAAAAATTTATTTTTTAATTGATTCTTTTAAATTTATTAATAATAAAAATTAAATATGTTTTGAAAAATTTATTTTATTGGCTTGGTGGTGTTTTTAGCAATTGATGCTATTTGGTTGGGGCTAATTGCTAAAAATTTTTATCAAAAATATATGGGGGTTTTAATGAAGTCAAATATTAACTGGCTAGCTGCGTTTTTGGTCTATGCTTTGTTTATTGTTGGGTTGACTTTGTTTGTCATCATGCCGGGGTTGGATAAAAAATCGTTGATAAATGTTTTAGTTTTGGGGGGTCTTTTTGGACTAGTGGCTTATGGGGTATATGATTTAACAAACTTAGCTACTTTGAAGCAATGAACTCTGGTGGTTACTGTAGTAGATATGTTATGAGGAATGGTTGTTGGCGCCTTGGTTTCAGGGGTAACATATTTACTAGTTTTAAAGTTTTTTCTTTAAAATTTGGATAGGGGTTGCAATTTATTGAAAATTTGTTTACAATATAGATATAATTAAAAATTAAGCTAATAAACATGAAAAAATCAGTTTTGATTGTTGTGGTTTTGGCACTTTTGGCTTTAATTTTTATCTTTTATAGTATGAAAGATAGAATGCCTGGTTCACCAGAAGCACACGGCGCTTGTTCTTCAGTTTGCGCTCACATTCAGAATACTTGTGGGGGCATAATTGATGAAATAAGTTGTGCTAATAATTGCCAAGTTTGAACAGATGAGATGATCGAGGCAATTTATGAATATGATGATTGTCAATTCTTGGTTACCCAATTGGGAATAGCATTGAAAGAAGACCAAGGAAATATGGTTAATGTCGAGGATTGTGCTGTTGCATGTGAGAATTTTGTCACATTGTGTGTAGTAACAAACTCAGAAGCTAACAATGAAATGATCGAAGCAGGAATGCAATCATGCATGAGCAGTTGCGGAGCATTTGATCAAGAATTTGTAGATTGTCTTATTTCTGCCCAAAGTTGTGAAGAAATGACTCAAGTTTGTGGTTTATAGAAGAAATTTTAAAACCGGCCTAAATGGCCGGTTTTTTATTGTGAAAAAATTTCGAATATGTTATACTAGATGAAAATAAGAAAAAAAGATGAACTTGGATTTTGAAAAAAGTTTTTGGAAAAAAGAAAAAGGATTAATTTTTGGATTGGATGAAGTAGGTAGAGGGCCTTTGGCAGGACCAGTTGTAGCTGGAGGAGTTTGCTTGATAGCAAATATAGAAATACCAGAAGAGATAGTAAAACAAGTTAATGATTCAAAAAAATTAACTTCAAAAAAAAGAAAAGTGATTATAGAAAAAATTAAAAAAATACCAGGGATAGAATTTGTGATAGCAGAAACTTCTGAAAAAGAAATTGACAGAGTTAATATTTTGCAAGCAACTTTAAATGCCTTTAGAAAAGTGGTTTTGCTTTTAGAAGAAAAAATTGGTAAAAAGCCAAGTTTGATTTTGATTGATGGTAATAAAAAAATATTAAACCTTGATGGGTATAAACAAGAGACAGTAACAAGAGGTGATTTGAAAATATTTTCAATTGCTTTGGCATCTATTGTGGCAAAAGAATATCGAGATGATTTGATGATAAAATATTCAAAAAAATATCCAAAATATTTTTTTGAGGAGCATAAAGGTTATGGCACAAAAAAACATTATGAGATGATAGATTTGTTTGGAAGTTGTGACTTACATAGAAAAACTTTTTTAAAAAAATTGAATAAAAAGATATGTTAAAAACATTGTTAATGATTATTGGCCCAACAGCTGTTGGCAAGTCTGATTTGGCAATTTTGTTGGCCAAAAAATATAATGGAGAAATAATATCGGCTGATAGCAGACAGGTCTATCGCGGGCTTGATTTGGGGACTGGAAAGGTCGCAAGAGACGAAGAGTCCAAGGAAGAATTTTTGTCTGAGGGCGTGGTACATCATATGGTTGATGTTGTGGACGCTGTAGAACAATACAATATTTCTGATTTTCAAAAGCAGGCAAATAAAAAATTACAAGAGATATGGAAGAAAGGTAAATTGCCAATTTTGTGCGGGGGATCGCCTTTATATGTTGTGAGTGTTTTGGAGGGATGGCAGTTTCCAAAAACTAAACCAAATATAAAATTAAGAGAAGAGCTGGAAAAAGAAAAAATCGAAGATTTGTATAAAAAACTTTGCCAGCTTGATTGGAAAAGAGCTAAGACGATTGATAGCAAAAACAAAAGAAGAGTTGTGCGAGCTTTGGAAATTGTTTTAGAAAGCAAAAAAATAGAGCCATTAGAAAAAAAACCATTGAAAGCAAAAATTGTTGTTTTGGGAATTAAAAAAGACAGAGAAGAATTAAAAAAATTGATTTGAAAAAGACTAGAAAAAAGAATTAAGGAGGGTATGGTAGAAGAAGTTCAAAAACTAAAAGAAAAAGGAGTAACAAATAAGAGATTAGATGATTTGGGATTGGAATATAGATATGTTAATTTGTATTTGGAAGGTAAATTGAGCTTAGCAGAAATGAAGGAAGAGTTGTATTATAAAATATGCCAATTTTCTAAAAGACAAATGACATGATTTAAAAAATTTGAGAATGTTTTGTGGCTAGATGGGGTTTGTGATGTTGATCTGGAGATTTAATTTTGCTTGACAGTTTTAGGAAAAGCAAGTTTGTTTTTAAAGCTTGCTTTTTTTGATTTAATTTTTTACAATATGGCTATAAGAGATAAAAAATAGCCATGAAATTTACCCATCTACATGTTCATACGCATTTTAGCTTGCTAGACGGATTGTCAAAAATTGACAATCTTGTTTTGCGTGCTAAAGAATACGGCATGACGGCTTTAGCGATAACAGATCATGGCAGTATGTATGGAGCAGTTAATTTTTATGATAAATGTAAAAAGGAAGGTATAAAACCTATTATTGGTTGTGAGCTTTATATGGCCAAAAGAAAGCTAAATCAAAAAGAAGCACATGTGGATGCTAGAAGTTATCATTTAACAGCTTTAGTTAAAAATGATATTGGCTATAAAAATTTAATTAAGCTGGTTAGCCTGGGTCATTTGGAAGGGTTTTATTACAAGCCAAGAATTGATAAAGAAGTTTTAAACAAACACAAGGAAGGAATTGTGTTT
>CAYYXO010000016.1:0-6790 GCA_964475745.1 uncultured Candidatus Saccharibacteria bacterium
ATGATTGTTTTAGCTCCTTTTTTGTATATTTCTAATATTAACCAGCTACTTAATAATCATAAAGATATTTTTGAAATAGGATCTCAAGATGTCTCAAAGTTTAACCAAGGAGCTTTTACAGGAGAAATTTCCAGTAAAATGTTAAAATCCCTCAATGTAAAATATGTCTTAATAGGCCATTCAGAAAGACGCCTCAATTTTAAAGAATCAAACCAAGACATAAATTTAAAACTAATAAACTGCCTTCATTATAGCTTAAAACCAATTATTTGCATTGGTGAAAATACCAGATCAAAAACAGAATCATCCAGTAGTTTTAGAATCAAGAAAATTATTTTTACCCAACTAAACGAGATTTTTCAAGGTGTTAAGCCAGAAAAATTAAAAGATATCCACTTAGCTTATGAACCTGTTTGATCTATCAGCACAACAAAAGACAGGCAAGAGGCAGATCCAGAAGATATAGAAAACATGATATTAAACATCAAGTTTTGATTAGAAAATAGATTTGGCACAAAAATTGCAAACCAAATCAAAGTATTGTATGGCGGGTCGATAAATAAAAACAATATTTTGGGATTTAAATCAACCATTATAAAAGACGGCTTTTTAATTGGCAAAGCAAGTACAAACACAAAAGAACTTCTTTTGACCATTAAACAGCTAACAAAGTTTTAACAAATTAATAAAAAAACACTATGAACAGAATCAATTCAAAATTAGCAAATTTTAGTATTTTAGTTATCGCTCTATCATTAGTTTTTGCTCTTATTGGTTTTGGTGCCTATCAATTTAACAAAGTTAATCAAGCAAACATCCAAGGCAGAACTATGACTTTAACAGCAGAAGGTAAAGTTAATGTTATGCCAGATATCGCCAAGATAAACTTTGAAGTTTCATTAGAAAACGAATCTATCGAAGAGTTAACCAATGAAAACAATCAAAAAATGCAAAGCATCATTGATTATTTGAAATCTCTTAACATCAATGAAAAAGACATTAAAACAGTCTACTACAATTTAATGCCTATTTATGAACAAAAATGTTATTTTGATGTAAGCAGCTATCACAGATGTGATAATATTTTAGCAAGATACAAATTAAATCAAAGAATCGAAGTTATTATCCGTGATTTTAACATCATCGATGAATTAATTACCGAGGTTTCAGAATTAGGTGTAACCAACATTTCTAATCTTAGTTTTGAGGTAGAAGATTTAGAAAAAGTTCAAAACGAAGCCAAGATTGACGCCATAAATAAAATTACAGTAAGAGCTCAGGAAATAAGTAAAAATACCAATGTAAAATTTGGACGAATCATAAATATTTCTGAAGGAGGCTACTTCTATCCAATGTATGATGCCAGAATGAGCCTTGAATCCATGCCGATGGCTTCAAAAGAAGCTGCCAAAGCTCCAATTGAGCCAGGCACAAAAGATGTTACTTCTCAAATTTCAATAACTTTTGAAATCCGCTAATTTAAACTTTTTCCATGAAACCATGCTTAATACCTAAAGAAAAAATAAAAGATAAAACTATCCTCATTAGGCTTGATTTAAACTCACCAAAAATAGACATTAAGCACCATAGATTTATTTCGACTCAAAAAACCATAGCTTATCTTTTAAAAAACAAAGTCAAACAAATCATCATTGTTGCTCATTTAGGTAGACCTAAAAAAGACAAACATAGTTTTAATATTAACAATTTTGATTTTTATAACGAAAAGTTAAGCTTAAAATTATTCAAAAAACCTTTATCTTTACTCTACAAAACCAAAGTTAGTTTTATCAAGCACAGTCTTTTGGATGAAAAGTTTGCTTTTAGCTTAAAACAAAACAAAAAATCAAAAATTATTCTTCTAGAAAATATTCGTTTTTACAAAGGAGAAGAGCAGAATGAGGTAAGGCTAGCTAAAAGTCTTGCCTCACTTTGCGACTTTTTTGTTGATGAAGCTTTTTCTATCAGCCACCGAGAAAGCTCTTCAAACAAAGCCATCAAAAAAATTCTTCCAACTTACTTTGGCATAAATTATCTAGCTGAGAAAGAAAATCTAGAAAACATCATCAATAAGTCAAAAAAAGATCTTACTGTCATCATTGGAGGTTCAAAAATAAATGACAAACTAGCAATGATTTTCAAATTTAACAAAAAAAGTCGCTTCATTTTAATTGGTGGAGCTATTGCCAACACTTTACTTTGCAACATGGGCTTTGAAATTGGCCAATCTCTTTTTGAAGATATTCCTATTAAAAACATAAATAAACTAGATTTTAATAGTGTTATCATGCCACTTGATGTAAAAGTGTTAAATAAAAACAACTGAACTAAAAACACTTTAGCTAGTGAAGTAAATTTTGATGAAAAAATCTTAGATATTGGCGAATTTACCACAAACACTTTTCTAGCTAAAATAAAAGAAAGCAAATATATCTTTTGAAATGGACCTCTTGGCTACATTGAAGACGAACGCTTTGCTTTGGCCACAAAAAGTCTTTTAAATTTTATTAAAAAAGATAAAAAAAGACATTACATCATTGGCGGAGGTGAAACCTTAGATTGTATTAAAAAGTTTGCCCCAAGCATTTTCAAACAAAAAAATGTTTTTGTTTCAACAGGTGGAGGTGCTTTGTTAGAATTTTTGAGTAAAAAACTATAATTAAATTAACACCATGGATATAAATTTTAAAGAGTTTCAGCATAATGATAGTTTTTTAATCAAAAACGGAGTAAAAATGATTGACCGAGACTTAGTTTTTATTGATTTAGAAACAACTGGCCTACACATTGACCACGAAATAACAGAAATAGGCTGACTTAAAGTAAATCAAAAAGATTTATCAATCATCGAAGAAAAAAATATAAAGATAAAACCCCAGCACATCGAAACAGCGGATCAAAAAGCTTTAAAAATAACTAACTATTCTGAAGAAAATTGGAAAGATGCCATAAGCATAGAAGAAGCCATGACGCTTTTTATTGAAAGTAACCAAGGATGTATTTTAATTGGCTATAATTTTTTCTATGATTGAGCTTGGCTCTATCGTACTTTAAATGAGTTAGGTGCCACCAATCCACCTTTTTACTATCACAAACTAGATGTTCTTTCAATGGCCTATATCATTTTAAAAGATGTGCCAAACATTGAAAATTTTAGCTTGAATAATATTTGTGAATTTTTTGACATCAAAAGAGAAAATGCTCACAATGCTTTTTATGATGCAAAATTTACTTTTGAAGTATACAAAAAACTAATTCAAAAATTAAAAGATTCTAAATAATAAACCCATATGACAATAGACGGTCAAAAAATCAGTCAAGAAATTTTAACTGGTTTAACAATCAAAAGAAAAAAATATAATTCTAAAATAAAATTAAAAATAGTTGCTTTTGAAAACGATCTTGCCAATAGGTCGTTTGCTAATATTAAGAAAAATTTTGCAGAAAAATTAGATATTTTATGCGATATTTATTTATTAGCTTCAAATCAAAAAAGCAAGAAAATAAGACAAGAAATAAATGCTCTTTCTCAAGAAAAATTTGTAAAAGGAGTCCTGGTGCAGTTGCCCATACCAGAACATTTAAACAAAAAATCCATTTTAAATGCCATCCCAGAAAAACTAGATATCGATTGTTTATCCTATAAAAACTTAGGAAGATTTTTTCAAGGTCAAGCTAAACTATTACCACCAACAGTTGGAGCCTTAGATTATTTAATCAAAAAATTCAACTTAGATTTAAAAGAAGTTTTGCTTGTTGGTCAGGGAGAATTAATTGGAAAATTAATAGCTACTTATTTACTAAACAATCAAATTAACTTTACATCGATAAATAAAAGTTCTCCAGATTTAGAAAAACTTTGCTCAACCCATAAAACTATTATCACTGGCGTAGGCAAGGCAAACTTAATAAAAGCCTCCTATCTTCAAAAAGATGGCCTTGTTTTTGATTTTGGATGTAGTAAAACGGAAAAAATTTGTGGAGATTGCGAAAACACGGAAGAAATAAAAAACAAATGTTCTTTTTTTACTCCAGTTCCTCATGGGCTTGGACCCATTGTTGTTACTAAACTTTTTGAAAATTTATTAAACAACCTCTAATGAAAATTATTTCTTGAAATATAAATGGCATTAGATCAATTATAAACAAAGATGAATTAAAAAATCTTTTAAAGCAAAAGGCGGATTTTTATTGTTTTCAAGAATTAAAAGCTCAAGAAGAAAATATTCCAAAAAAATTATATAATATCAAAAATTACAATTTTTATACCAACTGCGGTCATAAAAAAGGCCATAGCGGGGTAGGGATACTTACAAGCCAAAAACCTTTAAAAGTAGAAACAAAGCTTGGCTTTAAGCAATTTGATGATGAAGGCAGATTTTTACTTTTGGAATTCAAAGAATTTATTATCATCAATTTCTATGTTATCAATGGCGGTAGAAAAAAAGAACAACTAGATTATAAATTAAAATTTTATAAACATTTTTTTACAAAATATCTACCCAAATTAAAACACAAAAATATAATTTTAGTAGGAGATTTTAATATTGCCCATAAAGAAATTGATCTAGCCAGACCAAAAGAAAATCAAAACAACATTATGTTTACCAAAGAAGAAAGAGCTCAAATAGACAAGCTTTTATCATTAAACTTTATTGATACTTTTAGGCATTTTTCAGAAAAATCAGACCAATACACTTGATGGCCATATTTTAGAGACGCCAGAAACAGAAACCTCGGCTGACGCATCGACTATTGTTTTGTAAGCAAGCCTTTGCTATCAAAATTAAAAAAAGCCTTTATTTTAGAAAAACAAATGGGCTCAGATCATTGTCCAACAGGTATAGAAATAAACAACTAACATGAAAGACAATTTATCTTGTGATTGAAAGTTTATTTTAAAAGACAAATATAATAATAAAATAACCAACAGCAATGTTGTTGATTTTTTAAATGATTTGAAACTTCTTTCAAAAGGATACCCCCGAGACTATATTATTGGTTTTGTTGATTTTTTAAATTGTAAAATTGATTTGTCTTTTAAACCACTAGTTCCCAGAGTCGAAACAGAGTATTGGCTAGAAAAAACAATTCCCTTTATTAAAAAGCATTTTAAAAATCATCAAGCAATAAAAACTCTTGATATATTTTCTGGATCAGGCTGTCTTGGCATTGCTTTAGCTAAAAATATTAAAAAAGCAATTGTTGATTTTAGCGATATTGATAAAAACAACATCAAACAAATCAAAAAAAACCTAAAAATCAACAACATAAAAAACTACAAAAAAGTCCTTTTATCTGACATTTTTAGCAATATAGCAGTGAAATATGATTTAATTTTAGCAAATCCACCTTATGTGCCCCTCTCAGACACGATTAAAGCGCCTTTTGAGCCTTTAAAAGCTATAAAAGCAGGCAAAGATGGTTTAGCAATAATCAAGACCTTTATAGCTCAAAGTAAGAACTTTTTAAACCCAGGAGGTGTTTTTATCATGGAATATCACTCCTCACAAATAACTAAATTAAAAACCATGCTCAAAAAGCACGGTTTTAATAATTTTGAATTTCACAAAGACCAGTATAATCGCCATCGCTATGTTATAGTAAATTTGCCTACAACAATTTAAAATCGTTTATTATCAAACTAAACTTATATCCCAAATATTCCGCTGACAACCTACAATAATTCATACGGTCAATAAATATTTCAAAATATTCCATCACTTTGCAAATCTTTGTATCAATTTTAAGTTTTAAAGTTATTGTTTTTTTATTTTTATTTACCATTAATTCATTGCCAATTGTTGCATAGTTAACTCTATCATGGATGTCTTCTTTTATTTTTATAATATCTTTTTCCAAAACTCTATCTCTTCTCACATCAGATTTATCAACAATAATAGTAATGGCTGAAACAGGATGCACCAATTTCATATCTTCTTTGTCATGATTAGCAATGGCTTGCATTAAAATAGTTAAATCTTTTATAGGTATTTGATTTTGAAAAATATTAAAGAATAATATACTTCCATAATAATGATGATATGTTCTTGATAAAAAATTACCAACATCATGACATAAAGCTGCTGTTAAGCACAAATCTTGTAAATGCTTTGACAAGCCCATCTCTTCAGAAATTTTCAAAGCTCTATGAGCTACAAAATCAGCATGTTTTCTGCCATGCTCAGTATAAGACATTTTTTTAGTAATAAAATAACTATTACTTAGCCAGGTCAAAACTATTGGATTTTGCTTTACTAGAGTAAAAATTGGAAAATCTTTACTCATTTCTGGACACTCTTTTTTAATTATTTTTGTCATGTTGATATTTTTTAAAAATTAATATATACTAAAATTATAACAAATAAAAAAATAAAAAACAATATTACCATGAGCCATTTTTTTACCCCCAGGTTTTATCAAGTTTTAATGATCGTAATCTTTGCCTACATTTGTGGTGTTGGCATGTATCTTACTTGAGGCCTATATCAAATGCAACTAAACCAATCAAAAATAGAATGATTTTATTATACTCTAGATAATAAAGTATACAAGTTAAAAATTGCCAGTAATGAAACTGATCAACTCAAAGGTCTTTCTGGCATAAAAACAAAACCAGATAGTTACGACGGCATGCTTTTTGTTTTTAAAGATAAGAAAATAAGAGCCATGCATAACAAAAATGTTCATGTTGATTTAGATATTTTATGAGTAAATGATTTTAAAATTGTCGGACAAGACGAGCTTTTGGCTTACTCAAAAACAGGGCTTCAAATAGTCACTTCTGACC
>CAYYXO010000017.1:0-6706 GCA_964475745.1 uncultured Candidatus Saccharibacteria bacterium
ACAATCATTTTGTTTTTCTTTAAAAAATTTTCCAGCTTTTCTTTTTTTATTGATTTTATGGTTGCTTCAATGAATTTTTCTGCCTGGTCGGCGCTATCAGGAAATTGCTTTCAGTTGCAGATGATTAATTTTGGCATTATTTATTGCTTAGTTTGTTGATTATATTGTATCATATTAACATGGTAAATTCAACTTTAGTTTTGAGAGGCTTTTTCTAGGCGATT
Source organism: uncultured Candidatus Saccharibacteria bacterium (assembly GCA_964475745.1). Classification (GTDB taxonomy): domain Bacteria; phylum Patescibacteriota; class Minisyncoccia; order UBA6257; family JAKLIH01; genus CAYGJE01. The sequence continues at coordinate 225 of CAYYXO010000017.1, forward strand.
CATGATAGCTAACCCCAGTCCATCCCTTTTAAACGATTTTACAAAGATAAAATCAATCTTTTCAATATCGCAATTTCTGAAAGTATCAAATAATTTTTTGGCAAAAGTGTTTAAATCTTTTCCAAGAGATATAAAATCAAATTTTGAAAAATCTTTTTTTTCTTTTGTTAGCCCTAAAACAACAAATTTCTTGTTTTTAAGATTGAGCCTCTTTAGAAGTTTTGTTAATTCCTTTTTATTTTTAAATAAAAAAACTTTTGCTTTTGGCTGGTAATGTCGATATTTTAAACCAGGAGTTTTTGGATGAGAAATTTTTTTGCTTATATCTTTTATGGCTGGGTGAAGCTGGATGTTTTTGATAAAATTTTTAAGCTCTGATAAAGTTATTTTTCCTGGTCTTAAAATAGTTGGAATTTTTGAAGTTAAATCCAAAACAGTTGATTCAATACCAATTTGACTTGCCTTGCCATCCAAAATAAGAGAAACTTTTTCATTTAAATCTTCTAAGATATGATTTGGTTTAGTCGCGCTTGGCTTGCTAAAACTATTGGCGCTAGGTGCAGCAATAGGATTTTTTGATGTTTTAATTAGTAAAAGAGCTGTTTTATTTTTTGGCATTCTTATAGCAACAGTGTCTAATCCAGCTGAAACATTTTTAGCAATGCTGTCTGATTTTTTAACCACAAGAGTCAAAGGTCCTGGCCAAAAATGTTTAATTAATTTATTGGCTATTTCGGGAACATCTTTGCCATATTTAAAAAGATCTTCTTTTTTTGAAAGATGAACAATTAAAGGGTTGTTTTTTGGTCTTTTTTTGATTTTAAAAATTTTAGCAACGGCTTTTTCATTTAAAGCATCTGCGCCTAAACCATAAACAGTTTCTGTTGGAAAAGCAACTAGCTCGCCTCTTCTGATAAGACGGGCTGCTTTTCCAATATTTTCTTTAGTGCTAGGGACAATTTTTGTTTTCACTTTTATTTTATGTTTTTTCTTTTTTTGATTAAAGCTAGCTCTCGGTTAAGAATTTCTAGCTTTTCTAGAGGCTTTGGGCTATTAAAAATAGCTGAGCCAATAGCGAGGTAGTCAATACCAAAGGTAATAACTGTTTCTAGGTTTTGTTCGTTGATACCTCCGTCAAGCTCAATTTTTATTCTTCGATTTCTTTTTTTTATTTGCTGGGCTTTTTCTAAAACAAAATGTTGCATTCCTTGGCCAGATGGACCTGGAATAACTGACAAAAGCAAAACGGATTTTAATCTTTTTAAAAATGGGAAAACTGTTTCTACTGGTGTTTCTGGTTTTAGGGCTAAAGAAAATTCAATGTTTTTTTCTTTGCATTTGTTGTAAATATAAGAAAAATCATTTAAAGCTTCTATATGAAAAACAATTTTTTCTGGTTTTAAAAAGAATAAATCTTCGAGATGTTTTTCTGGGTGGTTAAACATAAAGTGAATTTCTAAAGGAAAAGGAAGTTTTAAATCTTTAATTTTTGAAATGTTGGTGTAGTTTTTTCAAGAAGTAAATTTTCCATCTGAAAGATCAAGCTGAACTAAAGCTCGATAATTTTTTAAAATTGACGCTTGTCTTTTAAGGTCATTTAAATTTTTGGGATTCAGAACGGGTATAATTGTCGGCATAAAAAATTACTTAAAGTTGTTTTTTTCAATCATTTTGATTTGCTCTAATCTATTTTGATAGCGTGATTTTTGAGATACTTTTGCTTTAAGCCATTTTTTGATAATCATCCAGGCGATACTTGGTTCAGTGATATCTGATGCTAAACAAAGAACGTTGGTATTGCCATGTTCCTTAGCTTGTTTGGCCATAGCTACAGTTAAACAAACGCTAGCTCTGACATTTTTAAACTTATTGGCAGTAATACAAGCTAAAGCACCAGTGCCACAAATAGTAAGGCCTAAATTTTTGGATGGGCTTTGAGAAACTTTTTCAGCTACCATTGAAGCTAAAACAGGAACATCATCATCTTTATCATAAACATCTCCACCTAAATCTTTAAAGGGTATTTTGGCTGTTGTTAAAAATTCTTTTATTTTTTTGTTTAGCTGATAACCACGATGGTCGGCGCTAAGATATAGCATAAAATATATTTAAGAGTTTTGATTATTATTTTCAGAAATAGACAATTCGTCATTTTCAATTAAATCCTCTGCTTTTTCTTTGTAGTCAATAAGTTTGCCTACTTTTTTGCTCATAAGATCAAGTCTTTTTTGTGAAGATTCATAGGCAGAAAGAGTGTCAGAAAGATGTTTGCCTAGTTTTTTAAAACTTACATCAAGAGTGGTGGAATCCTTGATAATCAAATTAAGCTTTTTAATAATGTTATGGGTTTCTTCTGACAGCTTGGTATCTTGAAATCAGTGCTCAATGATTCTTAAGGTAAGAAAAAGAGTATTAGGAGAGGTGATGATAATTTTCTTACTTCAGGCATATTTCATGATGCCATAATCTTTGTCGAGATTGCTTATTACTTCATAATAAATAGCTTCTGCTGGGATGTACATAAGTGCATAGTCAACCGTGTTTTCTGAGGGAAGAATGTATTTGTTGGCTATTTGATCTATTTGTTTTTTTACATCTTCGATAAATACTTTCTTAAGAGAAGTTTTTTCTGCTTCATTTTGAGTGTCCATGTATTTTTGAAAGTTTTCCAAAGGAAACTTGGAGTCAATAGGAAGCATTTTTTTGTCGGGCAAATTAAAAACAGCGTCAACTTTTTCTCCATTACTGAAAATGTATTGCTCTTTAAAAATTTCTTTTGGGTAGTATTGAGCTAGTAAATGATATAGTTGGGCCTCACCTCATTCACCGCGAAGCTTGGGGGCTTTAAATAAATCTTGAAAATCAGAAAATTTCTCCATATTAGTATTGGTTTGCTTTAAAAACTCTTGGACTTTGACTGTTTCTTTGGTAAAATTTTGGATTTGGCTGTTGATATCTTTTTGAGTATTTGAAACAGAGGTATTGACTGTATTTAGTTGGCTAATCATAAGATCAGTAATTCTTCTTTCTAGGTTTAGAAGTTTTTCGTTTTGTTGATCGTCGACATTATCTTTTTTCAAGTTTTTTTTTATATAGAAAAACAATACTAAAAATAAAATAATAGTAATTAAAAAAAATAGTATAAAAATTGTGAAAAAAAGATAATTCATTTTATTGGTTTAGTTTTCTTCTGAATCTTTGTTATCAATTAAAATTTGGGTGTGATTTTTGTTTAAAAGAAAGTAGGCAAAGGTAGCTGACAAATAAAGGTTGGCTATTAAAGCTAAGCCGCCAAGACCTAGTCATTGGGAGGCTGGATGCAATAGAATAACAAAAATTTTAAGAATTAATATGGCTGGTAAAACTTTTCAGATCTGTTTTTTGAAAAAGACAAAACCCTGAGCAATTGATTGAAAAATACCCTTGTTTTCAGTAATCATAATCGCAAAAGCAAAAAAGAAGACAAAATAAAGAAAAATGCCTGGGATAATAAAAAAGACTATACCTAGAGATATTAAAATGGTTTCAATAAATATAAAACCTAATATTTTTGGTAGTCTCTTGAGATTATTTTTAACAATTAAAATCAAGGATTCGTTGGGTTTTTTTAATATTGACAAGAATGAAGCTGTAAAAAAATATTGAATTAAAGCGAGAACAAGAAACGCTAAGAATAAAATTCCTAAAGCAATAAAAATAAACTTAATTATGTCTGAGCTTTGTAAGATCTTGTTTAAATCCACGGAGCCATTGAAAATTGGGTTTTCAACTATCATTTTTAGAAATGCATTAAAAACATTGGTTAATTGATAAACAATCAGAAGGCAAAAAACACTTAGAAGAATAATATTTTTCATATCTAGAAAAAAGATATCTTTTGATTGGATGAGTATTTTTTTAAATAAATTCATATGTTTTGTTTAATTTATTTTTTTAATTTCTTCTTTGACTTTCACAACTAATTCTTCAAGTGAAAGTTTGTTTTTGACGATATATTCGATAACGCCAAAGTTTTTCCCACGCTCTATGTCCCCTTCTTGGCCTAAATTGGAAGTTATAATTACTGGTATTTTAGCAAAACGAGGGTCTTGCTTCATCATTTCTAATAATTCAAAGCCGCTTCTTTTAGGCAATATTAAATCTAAAAGAATAATTTCTGGCTGGAATGATTCTAGTAATTCAAAACCTTGTTCACCGTCTAAAGCTCTTTCAACTTGAAAGCCAGACTGCTCTAATTTTAATTGAAGTAATCCACCAATAAAAACATCATCTTCAATTAAAAGAATTTTACTTTTTGGATGTAATGTTGATTGTGGTTGTTGTGATTGAGCTGGCTGGTTTAAAACAGATTCTTCTGGCCGTGCTGGAGCTGGATTTTGATTTGGTGTAACTGGGGATTGGTTCTGTGGCATTTGGATTGGCTGGTTGTTTATAGGTGAATTTACTGGAATTTGTTTTTGATATGACATAGTAAATTTATTATTTGATTATATTATGAATATAGTATAAAGAAAAAAATGAAAAAACGCAAGCTGATCGCTATTCAAATAAACCGAACACATCCGAATGTTCCGAATGATATAAAATACTGGTTTTCTTAAATATATTTTTCATTTAAATATTTAAAATCTTTGCTTATTTTTTTAATAAAAGGTTGATAAGTGTGGCTGCATAAGCTCATTCATTATCATATCAAATCAAAACTTTAACTAAATTATGATCAACAACTTTTGTAAAAGCGAGGTCTACAATGGCTGGAAAAGATGTTTTGACTATGTCGCTTGAAACAAGTGGTTCACTTGAAACAGCTAAAACATTTTTAAATTCTTCTTTTTGAGATGCTTGCAAGAAAATATTATTAATTTCTTCTTTGGTAGTATCTTTTTTTGAAACAAAGGTTAGATCTACGAGGGAGCCGCAAATAACAGGCACACGAACAGCAATGCCATCAAATTTGCTTTCTAACTCTGGTAGTATCTTGGTGGTTGTTTTAGCTGCTCCAGTAGTTGAGGGAATAATATTTTGTGCCCCTGCTCTGCCTCGTAAAAAATCTCCTTTAGCGGAAATATCTACTAGAGATTGAGTACTGGTGTAGGAGTGAATGGTGTTTAAAATAGCTTTTTCAACTCCTATGGTTTGATTGAGAGCTTTAATAACTGGTGCCACAGCATTTGTGGTGCATGAACCATTTGAAACAATGTTGAAATTATTTAGCTCGTGATCATTTATGCCTAGAAGGATAGTTTTTCCTTCTTTACCTTCTTCTCCTTTGGCTGGAGCAGTGATAAGAACTTTTTTGCTTCCAGCTGCAAGGTGAATGCTTGCTTCAGTGTAGCTATTGAAAACACCAGTTGATTCTATGGTGGTGTCGATTTGTAATTCTTTTCAAGGTAGATTTTTGGGATCTTTTTCATTGAAAACATATATCTTCTGGTTGTTTATTGTTAAGTGACCAATGGAATTACAAGTTGAAAAATTGGTAATTTCTTTTGAAACTTCTATCTGAAAATTAAACCAGCCATAGACAGTGTCATGTTTTAAAAGATAGATTAAATTATCAAAAGCTGTTAAATCATTTATGGCTAAAATTTTAAAATTTTGATTAGAAATAGCTTGGCGTAAAAAACAGCGGCCAATTCTGCCAAAGCCATTTATAGCAATATTTATCATATAATATATTTAAAAGTTTGTTAACAATATTATATATTGTTTTTAATTAAAAATCAAGAAATCTTTAAACAAAAGGAATTTTACATGTTTTTATAATAATATAAATATTTAGCCAAAAGGAATAGTTTTTGAGATAGAACAAATCAAATTTTAGTTTTTCTTTGGCATCTTTTAAGCTATGGGTGTTAGGCATGTTTAATTGAGCTCAACCTGTTAGCCCTGGTGTGACAAGCTTGCGTAGATGGTAAAATGGTATTTCTTTTTCAAAAGTTATAGCCAAGTCATATTCTTCTGGCCTTGGGCCTACAAAAGAAAGATCTCCTTTTAAAATATTAAAAAATTGAGGTCATTCGTCGATATAGAAGCGTCGCAAAAACTTTCCCACAAAAGTAATGCGATTGTCTTTTGGCAAGGTTCAGGCCGGACCATGCTGACGAGCATTTTTGGTCATGGTTCTAAATTTGTAAAGCGTTATCTTTTGACTATTTTTTCCGAAACGAGAGCTAAAATAAAAAATTGGTCCTGGACTGGTTAGTTTTATTATTATCATCACTATTGGCCAAAAAGGTAATGATAAAATTAAAAAAAACAAGGCTAAAAAAAGATCCATAAGGCGAGCAGAAAAATTATTCAATGTTTTCTGACTCGAAGTTAGTTTTTGTAAAAAATTATCGCAATCGAATATCTCCAATGATATTTTTTTGAAAGTTTCTTCGTAAAAATCTTCTAGACTTTTAACTTCAATGTTTTTTGGCAAAAACGAAAAAATATTTTTAATAAGCTCAAAGTTTTTATGAAAAATAATCACTTTA
>CAYYXO010000018.1:0-4975 GCA_964475745.1 uncultured Candidatus Saccharibacteria bacterium
TCCATAAACTTCTTTTAAGGCTTTAATGAAAGTAACATTCTCAATGACATTGCCGTTGCTCTTTAATATTTTCTTAGCTTGATTAATAAAAGAAATATATACGGCTGGCTTTTTTTGTTTGCGAATAGAGCTTAAAGACTCTTCTTGAATTTGTCTTATTCTTTCGCGGGTAACTTTAAATTCTTTTCCAATAGCATTAAAAGTCATTGGTTCTTTGTCAAAAAGACCAAATCTTTTTTTGATAATAGTTTTTTCTCGGCCGACTAAATTTTTGATTAAATCTTCCGCTAAATTATTCAAGTTATTTTTTGACATAATAATTGATTAGTTGTTATATTACCTATAATATAACATAGTTATTAAAAGAAGTCAAGGCTTTTAAAACGACTTTTAAGCACTAAAAATCGCTTTAAAGTCGCTCAACATACTCACCTCTTTCGACATTGACAACAACGACATCATCTTGTTTTATAAACATGGGCACATCTAATTGCAAACCATTCTCAAGGGTTACTTTCTTCATGGCTCCGCTAGCAGTATTGCCTTTGGCCATGCCTGGATCCTCCTTAACAAAATAGTTTATCTTTATCGGCATAATGAAGCTTACTGGCTCATCTAATACATAAATAATGTCTATTTGAATGTCTTTTTTAAGATATTTTAATTTGTCTTCAAAAATAGAAACTGGCAAGCTAAATCTTTTTTGACTTTCTTTGGTGTTAAAAAACACTTCATTTTGGCTGTGGTAGATATAAATTGATTGTTTTCTTTCTGACTCAAGCTCCTCGAACTTTTCATTTGATTTAAAAGAAATTTCTTTGGTGGCATTTGTTTTAAGATTCTTGATTTTTGTTTGCATAAAAGCACCTCCCTTGCCTGGCTTAAGAAAAGCATATTCTAAAATCATCCAAGGTTGCCCTTCGTGCTTAATAATCGTGCCTTTTTCAAAATCTGCTGTTGAAATCATAATATTGTTTTATTTTTATTAAGTTTGTTTTTAAAAATTTATTTTAGCTGAAATAATCTCATAAAGAAAATAAAAAATAGAGGAAAAAATAACCACTAAAAGCAAGATAATAATTTTTTTCATAAGAAATATTTAAAGTTAAAAATATTTTATCATAATATTTTCAATAATACAAATAGTTGAAAACACAAACACTTGTCAACTATAATAATATTTTTGCTTATTGTATGTTGCACTCCTGTTTGAAAATCTTAATTCGCCCAGCAAGGCTGAGTGAATTAAGATAGCAACTATTTGTATCATCATGCATTACATGATGATAAACAAATAGGGATGCAGAGTTCTATTTTGTTTTAATATGATATAAGCTCTGCCAAACACTTGACTTTTAGGTATATTTATAGTAAAATTAAAAATATCAAGAACATGGTTCTTTTTATTTTTGAATTTTTTATGCCATGCCTCCATAGCTCAGTTGGTAGAGCAGCAGCCTTTTAAGCTGAGTGTCGCAGGTTCGAATCCTGCTGGAGGCACAAACAAGAAAAAACGCGTTTAAGCGCGTTTTTTCTTTTGCTATAAAATTATATTTTTATTTGTAGTATAGTTTTTCTGGGTAGTATCTAGCGTCAATATATTTAAAAATCGCTGTCTTGTTTTCTACTTCTTTATTAGCAAAAGTATGGGCTGTTTTATAAGCTTCAACAATATCTTTATTGAGTGTTAAAAAAATATCAAACTTTTCATCAAAATGGTAAGTAATAGCACTTGGTCTATTAAATGAATATGAAAAGTCCAAAGATCTTTCTTCAAAACGAATTTCTTCTTTTAGATGATTCATCAAATTTTTGAAACTTAGTATTTTAAAATCATCTCAAACAACTTGAGTTTTTTCTGGAAAGTTTATAAAATAAATCTTTGGCAATATTGTTTTAGCTAACAAGTCGCTTTGAAAGACCTTGCCATCTTCACTCAAATATCAAACTTTTTCTGATGCCTTAGTTTCTAAAAGTAAAAGCCCTATACCCTGTTTTTCAATAACTATTTTGGCGATTGGCTCTTTTTCAAAAACCCTGATTCTTAAAGTGCGAGAGAAATAGTTTTTGCTAATATTAATTTTATCAATGTCTGCTAAAGTCATTATTTGCTTAAGATTGATATTAGCAAAAAGTAAGTTGTTGTTGATAGATAAAAATGATTCTGACTCAACAATATCTTTGGCTTTGTTATAAACCAAAATTTCTGGCACCCGGTTAGCTCCTAAAACTTCGATTTTTTTAATTTGAAAAATATCACTAAAAAGCAATAAATAAGCTAGCCCACCAAAGCAAACCAAAATTAAAAAAAATATCATTTTGTTTTTTAATTTTCGCCTTCTTTGCTGTTTTAAATATTTTGTTCTATATTTATGAGGCATTTTTATTCTTTTTTATTTTAATAATTGATTTTTTGTTGGGCATATATTTCTGCAAAACTTTTGGTATCTTGACTGAGCCGTCTTTCTGCTGATAGTTTTCCAAAATAGCAATTAATATTCTGGGAGAAGCAACCACAGTGTTGTTTAAAGCAAAGCAATAGTTTTTTTCACCTTCTTTATTTGAAAAACGAATATTTGACCTTCTGGTTTGTCAGTCGGTTAAGTTTGAGCATGAATGGGTTTCTCCATAATCTTTTCTGCTTGGCATGTAGGTTTCTATATCATTAGCATAATACTTACCTGCTCCCATGTCAGCAGTACAAAGATTCACCACTCTATAAGGCAGTTTCAAATCTTTTACAATTGACTCAGAAATAGAAAGCATTTCGTCAAAATGGTTCTCTGCTTTTTTGTGATCATTTTCACAAATAACCAATTGTTCTATTTTTAAAAATTCGTGGATTCTATAAAGCCCTTTGGTGTCTTTACCATAGCTACCAACTTCACTTCTAAAACATGGCGAAAAAGCACACATTTTTATTGGCAAACTTTTCTTGTCTAAAATTTCGTTACTGTAGTAGCCTAAAAGAGCCAGCTCTGATGTTCCAGCAAGATAGAGGTTATCTTTTTCTATTTTAAAAACTTCATCTTTTTGATAAGGAAAAAATCCGCTACCAAAAAAAGCAAAATCCTTAACTAAATTTGGTGTAATCATAGGAATATAGCCTTTTTTTATTATCTTTTCGAAAGCATAATTAACAATAGCAAAATGAAGCATAGCTCCTTCATTTTTTAAAAAATATCCTCTAAAGCCATGAACCTTTACCCCTCTTTCGAGGTCTAAAATATCTAAATCCAAGCCAAGGTCAATATGGTTTTTTATTTCAAAATTAAACTTTGGTATATTACCAACTGTTTTAATTATTTTGTTGCCTTCTGGATTTTTGTTTTTAGGAGTTTTTGGGCTAACAATATTTGGCACCTGAAAATATATTTCTTCAAAATCTTCTTTGGCTTGTTTTATTTGTTTTTCCATTTTTTCAAGCTCTTCTTTAATAAGCTTGCTTTGGTCAATCAATCCTTTGTCTCTGTCTTGCTTCATACGATTGCTTATTTCATTTTTTTTAGCTCGCAAAGTTTCTATTTTTGTTTGTAGATGTCTTTTTTCTTCTTCAAGTTTTACCAGCTTGTCAATATCTATTTTGATATTTTTGTATAAGCAAGCATCTTTAATCTCGTCTATATTTTCTTTGATAAATTTTATATCTAGCATGTTAAAATTATAAAAATTATTTAATGATAATTAATTAAAGAATAACAAATAAAAAATAAAAAAACAAGCAAAAACCCGCCCATGTGTACATGGGCGGGTTTTAAACTTTTTCTACCTTATAACCGGCACATCTTCTCTTCATCTAAAGGATGGGAAAATGTTTAAATTAATTGTTTTTGACCTTCTTTCTTCTCCTGGATAGCCACAGCTAAAGGTAATTTCATATTGCCCTGTGTTTAATGTTGAAGCAGGACCATCTTGACCAACTAACTTGATTTTAAGGCCAAGACCTCCTCCTCAATCTCTTTTATAATCAAACACACAACGATTATTTTTATCACAATTTTCTTCAAATGGTTCAATAATTCCAAAAATTTTATTTATTTTTAGAAAATCACTAAAATCAAATCCGCCGCGTTTAGAAATTGTTAGCTCACATCAGGCACATCCTTGTGCATCATAAACTAATCTTGGAGGATCTATGACTCCGCCTTCTGGCATAGCAAACAATGAATAGTTGGTATAATTTTTAAAACCTTTTTCTCATGATAGATCAACCTGACACCAATCTGTTCCTCCCATTGGAGGTGGTTCTGGTGCTGTTGGTGGAGTTACTGGTGGTGCTGTTGGTGGAGTTACTGGTGGTGCTGTTGGTGGAGTTACTGGTGGCTCTGGAGGTCCTGGAGGTGGTAATCCTGGATCTCTAAAACACCTATGATTGTAAGTAATTTCTACAAGACCATCATCTATTTCTTGCTGTTGTTGATTATTATTGCCTGTAAATAAATTGACAATTCATCTGCCTGCACTTTTAAAAGCATCTACAACTCCATCTCACAAATTTTTCGTTTGAGTTTCTTCTACAGCAACTTTTACTGTTTTATTATCATTCATATTGCAAGTAACATCTCATGGATCTGGTGTTGGCTTGTTACTTGGTTTGTATTCACATTTATGCATCCCTTGATAGCTTGGAGAATTAAAATCACAAACAGCGATTCAATATGGAGCTGGTGGCTTAGGAATGGTGGTGGTTGTTGTGGTTGTTGGCAATGATGGCATATCATCATCTCCTGGCAAGCCAGGTCCATCTATACCTCCTCCGCCTCCTCCGCCAGAAATGCCACTACAACAATGTTCAAGAATTTTTTCCATTTTGTCGGCAACATCGTAAGCACTTTGAGCACCTTGTCGTTCTGACGGATCTTCACTCTTGCTCCTTCTATCCCCTTCCTCTTCTGCTTTTTCTTTATCTTGCTCGAGCTCACAGCATTCCTTTTCTCTTCCTTTTAAATCTTCGCAAGGATCTTCTTCGTCCTCG
>CAYYXO010000019.1:0-4297 GCA_964475745.1 uncultured Candidatus Saccharibacteria bacterium
AAAATAAAAATAGCAAAAAAGGCAATCAAAATTTTCTTTTTAAAACCAGTCTTATTTGCTCTTGGCTTATACTCTTTAACTTTTATTTTTTCTTTTTTTAGCCTTACTGGCTTTGTTGGCTTTTCTTTTTTGGTTTTTCTTTTAAACAGCCTAAAACCCCCTCTTTTTTTTGAAGGCTTTTTGATTGGCTCCTCAACAATCTCTTCCTCGTATTCTTCCTCAAACTCTTCCTCTTCTTCATATTCTTCTGCTTGCTCTACTGTTTTTCTATAGCCAGGATTTAAAGCAAACTTTTCTTTTCTTATAGGGATAACATATTTTGAATTTTTTTCTTCCTGATTATCTTCATCGGTCTCACCGCAAGGAAGATAAATATCCAAATATAGTTCATCTTTTTTTGAGGAGTTATTTTTCTTTTGTATTTTTTTTATTTTGGCCACGGCTATTTTTTATTTTATTTTTTTAAAATAATTACTACTATAATTATACAAAACTATAAAGTAAAAGTCAATGCGTTAATGCCAATTAATAAGCTCAAATATTTTTAATAAAGAAAACTATTTCTTAAAAATATTTTTAATAATATCAGACAAACCTTGGTTGTCTATCTTATCTTTTATTTCTTTTCTTTTTCTTTCCATGTCAACATTGTTTTTTGTATGAGCGTTGTCAAAACAATTTTCTTTTGGCTTTACAGCTTTAGGATATGGTTGATTAAAAGACCTACTAGAAGAATGTTCTGAGCTTTCGCTAGCAAGAGTTTTCTTTTTTTCTTTTACTTGCTCAAAACACTCACTACAATAAACTAGTTTTGATGGATCTGGCCTAAAAGGAACTAGTGATGGTTTTTTGCATTTAGAACAAACAATTTCTCAATATTCTGTTTTTGTCTGTGGATAATTGTTAAAGCTAGAAGAAGCAAATTCAAGAGCACTTCATTTTTTGATATCTTTTTCAACCTCTTCTCTAAAATTGGCATAGGTAGCTCTTGATTGTTCAATAATTTCATTTTTATAACTTATCTCAAAGTCAGGTAAAGGTGCTTCTCCTTTAGCTGAGAAAGAATTTGTTGGCATGCCATCTATTAGGTATTTAATATAAAAATGATAATTGGGTATATTGATTAAATCATCGGCATCAAAATCAGGATGAAATTGTTTTTCTATAATGCCTGCATCATCAGGACCAATTCTAAAAGAAATAATTCCTCCAACATTACCAAAAACAGCATCTTTAACTTCTTCGCTTAATTGTTTGATATATTGATGTGTCAAAATCAAACTAAGATTATACTTTCTTGCCTCTGATAAAATATTAGCAAAAGATTCTGTTGAAAAAGTTTGAAACTCATCAATATATAAATAGAAAGCTTTTCTTTGCTCTGGTGGCATGTCTGCTCTAGACATAGCTGCCAATTGTATCTTGGTGACAATTAAAGCACCTAGCAAAGTTGTGTTTTCTTCTCCTGTAAGGCCTTTGGATAAATTAACAATCAAAATTTTTCCATCGTCCATTATTTTTCTTGGGTCAATATTGCTTCCTTGTTGTCCAATAATGTTTCTGATCAATGGATTTGATATAAATTGTCCTACTTTGTTTTGAATTGGAGCAACAGCTTCTCTACGAAATCTTGGGTCATATTTGTCAAACTCATTGGTTCAAAATGCCTTTACTGTTGGGTCGTTGACTTTAGAAATAACTTCTTTTCTATAGTTATCGTCTGATAGCATACGGTTAATACTCAAAAGAGTTGCTCCGGGATATTCAAGTAAGGCCAAAATGGCATTATTAAGAATATACTCCATACGAGCAGACCAAACATCTGGTCATATTTTTTTAAACACCGCCATGAGCCCTGAGCTAACAAGATGTCTTTGTTCATTGGGCACTTGCTCAATAATATTAAAAGCAATTGGCCAATCAATGTCAGCTGGGTTAAAATATACCACATCCTTTACTCTTTCCTTGGGAATGTAATTCATTATTTTATCTGCCAATTCTCCGTGAGGGTCAATTATAGCTAGGCCATGGTTTTTTGAAATATCAGCAAAGCACATATTTTCAATCAGAGTTGATTTACCGGTACCACTTTTACCAATAACATACATATGATATTTACGATCATTCTTCTTGATGCCAAATTTAACTTTCTTAGCTCTAAAATTAGTTGAGCCTAGAATAGTTAAATCTTCGTTATTGTTGATAGGATATTGCGACATAAAGTATTATTTTATTCCATGATAATTGGTAAGTTTGGCGGTGGAGCAGTTTCTTTACTTTTGATGTAAACCACTGACTGCACAGAAACTCTTTGGAATGGAAAATGGTAAATGGCTGACAATTCTTCTGAATTTAAAACAAAAAACTTTTTTTCTTTTTTTCTTGAAACAACTCTTTGGAAAAAATCGTTTTTCATAGTTTGTTCATATTTTTCCTTATTAAGCTTTCCTAAAAACTTTTCCATGAGAGTGTCGGTTTTATACTCCACCCCTTTTTCATCAATAGCCTCAAACGAGTTTTGGTTTGGTGTAGCAAACTGTTTAGTAAACATAAGCAAAGCATTAGAAACAAACTTTTGAAAACCTTCTTTAGGGGCAATATAAGCAACTCTAAAATTGCATGCAAAAGTGCCAAAATCATTTTTGGTTTTTAGGCTTTCAGCGGTTTTTTTGTCTTCAGCAGAAGGTTCTTTTTTTTCTTCTTTCTTTTCTTCTTTCTTTTCTTCCTGAATAAAAATAGCCTTAACCATTTCTGATAAAGTTGCTAAGACTATCTCAACAAAATTTTCACCAACTGATTTTTTAGGTGGCTTTTCTTTGCCAAGTAGTTTATTTATGACACCTTCTGTCTCTTCTTTGTATTTGTCTTTTTCTTCGTCGTTAAGTGAAGTTAGAACAATTTGCACCACCATCACTCCTTGATAGTCTGCCCTGTCAGCTGTTTCTGCCAAAATAGAAATTGGATCAATTACTTTACTGTCATCATCACTAACAATATCTTTTTCAATTGTTTTTATTTTATAGATATTTTCTTTTTTAAGCTTATACTCTTCGCCTCAGATATCAAATGAAATATTAGGAATGTTTGGTGGCAAAGTTGAAAGATAATCCATTGATTCACCAATTTTAATATCTGGATATTGAGAATAAAGTCCCACTTCAATCAAATCTTTGACTGAAGCATGAGTAATACAAAAATATCTTAATTGATTTTTAAAACAAAGAATTTCAAAAGTAACGGTTTTACTGTCTTTAAGTTTTATATTTTTGAGATTTTCAAAAAAGTTTTTCATGGAAGTGACTGGCTGCTTGAAGCTATCTTCTGAAAAAGTAAGCTCTAAAATAACTAAAGGATCTTCATCTTTTTTTGTTGTTAATTTCTTGTATTCTTGAAAAAGATTCTTTACTAATATAAAAAGAGCTAGTGGTATAATTACCCACCAAAACTCTCTTAGTATTATAAATAAAAATTCGATTGTTTTTGATAAAAAATTTATCATTTATTGCTTTTAGGCACTTAAAACTGGCAAATCATTGATATCTTTATCAGTCTTAGGTGTTGCTTTTAATTGATACTTGCCATCTTCTGTTTTTTCAAAACATTTGTTGTTGCGCAAGTTAAATTTTATAGTGTTGTCTTTAGCCATTCTCTGCTCTTTAACCTTAGTGATCAATTCTTTTTCAGATAAAACTTTGCTATTTGAAGCTTGAAAGACATTAACAATAACATCTCTAATAACTCCTTTGCTATAGCCTCATTCTGCTAAAGCATAATGACCATGACCAATCAAAACAAATCTGTCATCTTTGATTAATTCATTGTGGACTGTTTGTACACTAACTTGTTTTTTCTTTTTTGATGAAGCTTGGTTAACAACAACATCTTCATTTTCTTTGATATAGTTTGTCAAGGCTTTAAAATGAACTGGTTTTTTTAAATAGTATTTCATTAAAAAGTAAGCTTTGTCTCGAGCATTAAGTGGATTAATGATTGATCAAGAAATTAAACCATATTGGCCAAAAGGATTGGAGCCAATTTTTTTGTAAATATGTAAAACATTGGCCAAATGCTTTGGGCCAACTTTTTGTTTTTTAATCTTAGCACTAATTTCCTTGAGGTTTGTTGGTCTTTGTTCTTTTTTAAGAATAGCTTCTACTTCTTCAGCTAATTTTTTTACATCATCTAAAGAAACTGTAGCAAAACATCAAAATGGCTTGAAAAAATTGTTGCCTGAGAAAAAGTAAAAACTTTCGTCAATAGAAAGCAAAAAATTAACAATTGAACCATGGAGCTCTTC
>CAYYXO010000020.1:0-4117 GCA_964475745.1 uncultured Candidatus Saccharibacteria bacterium
GGAGAAAGCTTTTTTAGTGATCTAGGAGTTATTAGCTTTGGGGAAGATGTTTTGAGAAGTGAGCCAGAAAAAGGACTTGTAGCAAAATTGTTGGAGGATATTTTTGGTATAAGGTTAACATCAGATAACGAAGTAAAAACATTAGAAGAAGAAACTCCTAAGCCTACTTTGCCGCCTGGACAAGGTGAGAATAATAAATGAACATATGACGGAGAAGATTTTAAGTTCAAAATTCATTTTGATGGAGATCCAAATAGTTACTACACCATAGGAAACAAGGTGTGGTTTGTAGCAGACTTTTCTACCTGAAAAAATCCACAGGAACCAAGATGGATTAGGGGAGATTTTTTGTTTTCCTACACAGCAAAAGATGAATCAGAAAAATTTGTTACCAGCTCTTTTTATGTTGATGTACCAGTCCAACCACGCAATAGCAATGAATGATACGAAACAGAAATCTACGGTTGATTTAACATCCCTAATGATATAAAAATTGACGGGCATTTTTCAAAAGAAGGGACTTTATATTCTGAGCTAGACGCCGTGATAACTCTTAACAAGGAGGAAGCAAAAAAGAGAAATAACTGAGAAAAGCTTAATAAGGATAGTTTTAAAATAAAAATATTTGAAAGAAGTATTTTGGGAAATCATGATTGTAGTATTAAGCTGATAAATCCAAAACCAAGAAGCAATTTCTTGCCTGGTAAAAATCCATATTTTGCAAACTTTAATTTAGAATTTGATGTGAATTGTTATGACGATAATTTTTATGATAAATTTAAAGGGGAAATGTTAGTAGAATATGAAGTGCAATGCCCAATGAGAGAGACCCACGGTCGGGAATCACAACATATGGAAATGCCTTCATTTGAAGGTAGAAGCGTACTGAATATTAAGTATTTAGAAAAACCCCAAGGGGAATTCAATCAAAAAATCATAGCCCTAAACAACACAACTATATACGAAGAATTTAAAGGTGAAATAATAAAAAGATTCGGAAATAATTTTTTAGTAGGTTCTTTTGGAATAAGTGAGAGGTGTGATGTCAAAGCAGTGCTCTATATAGATGGTGAAGCAACAAGCTTCTCAGAGGATTATTTCTATTTAAATCAATGTGAAGTTAAGATTATAAATGAAAATAGAAAAGGAACTTATTGTACTGAAGATAGAAGTGGTAATATGCTACCTATTATTTTGAAAATAAATTATAGTGATTGCGCAAATGACCATTATTTTCCTAAGAGTTACTCTAACTTTTGAATATATCCAGAGTATGATCCGCCTAAAGGTACACCAAGGTTTAGATATCCAATGGGTAGCGGAGCTGTTGTTAAAGAAGAAAAAAATGGCCAAACTTTTTGAGTTGACCTTTCAAAATATGTAGATTGAGATGGAAATATGATGCACAAAAGTCAAGATAATTGAGCTGAGTATTTTGTTTGATCAAGGAAAGAGGAAAACAGAGTTTATAAAGATTTGCCCAATGCTGTTCCTAGCGCGCTAACATTTAAGCTCTACAGCACTCATTTTAAAAACAATAAAAGCACCTGGGATTTTACAGAAGAAGTTTTTAATAAAAAAGCTGATGAATTTTTAATATATTATGGCAGCGGCGAGTTTAATAATAAAATAAAATGCACCAACTCAAGCGCAGGAAAAACATCAGCAGCAAGAAATATTATAGATAATACTATTGGTACAATAGCTAATTTTTTCTCTAAATTGTTTAAATAATATTTAATTTGTTTATAATGTTGACATATGTTTTAAAAAATGATAGTCTTTTGTTAGTTCTTAATATCTTGAAAAAGAAGGAGATGGAAAATGGAAAAAATTTTTGTTTTTATGCTAGGTGCTGGGTTTGAAAACCTGGACAATCCATATCCTTGCAGATATGGAATAAAAAGAATTAGAAAAGCTTATGAGCTCTTTTGCAACAAGAGCGCTGAAGCTATTATAGTTTCAGGCGAGCTAGAGCACAAAGGTGTAAAATTTAAACACCTTGTAAAGGAAATGATCTCATATCATGACAGCAATGCAAAAATTATTACTAGCCCAGAAAAAAACTCTCATTCATTCTCAACTGACACTTTCGGAGACTGCAAACTTCTTTCCCAAATTCTTTTTGAAAACATTGATCAGCATTGTTTTAAGACCAATGGCAAGCAAAAATTTAAAATTTTTGTGGTCACGGAAAAAATTCATTTTTTCCGGGCGAAAAAGATTTTAAAGAAAATGCTTAAAGATCTGCACAATATTGAATTTCAGGTGGAGTTTGCTCCTAGTGGAGCAAGAGTAAGTTTTGGATGCTTTTTTAAAGAAGTATTAAAAAACTTATTGACCATCATGGGATTTTCAAACAGAAACTCTCTCTGGTTCTGACAATGAAAGCAGAAAAATGCTAGCCCCACTGTTAAAAGCAGTGGGGTTTTTTAATTTATTTAATAGCTATTGAATATTTAAAATAAATTTGTTAAAATATTTACATAATCTTTAAGGAAATATTATGTATAAAAAGCCAGCTATAGTTTCAAAAACAATTAAAACATTTTTTGCTTTGATGTTGATTTTTTCTTTAACATCAAGTCATTTGCTTGCCTTTAATCACAGCAATCCTATTAGTATTTATCATACTAGCGACACAGAGGGAAGAGATAAAATTAATATAACTAGTATCAGAAACACTAATTACATTAATTTTTTTGTTGAACAAAATTGATGAAATAGTCAAAACCAGGCCAATCGCACCAGAGTTGAAAACTTTGCCAATATTTTAGCCTCAGAATTTGAGCACAACATTTACCCTAAGATAAAAACTGTCTTGCCTAATGTTGTTAATTGGATTAATTTTAACGACAAGATCCAATTAGTGCTGACACCCATGGGGCAAAACATCCAGGGATATGTCAAACAAGAAGATTTTTATAGCAAAAACAAATATTCAGAATCAAACGAAGGTAAAGTTGTTTATTTAAATGTAAATAATGTTGTTAATCAAAGCATCAGCAATAATATTCTTTTTTCTTTTTTTAGCCATGAGTTGATGCATGTTTTAAGCTATCAAGAAAAAAATGTTTCTAGAAATGTTGATGAAGAAGTATGAATGGAAGAATTACGCTCAGAATTTTTGCCTCATTTTCTTGGCTACAATAGCAATCTAAGCGAATCCTATATTAACTTTAGACTCAAACAAGGCATAAATATCAGCAACATCAATTTTCTCAACTGAAGCAATACTACAAATGATTATACTTTAGTTAATTTATTTGCCATTTATATGAATCAAAGATACTCTTCTGATATTATTTTTGAAACCCTAAAATCACATCTAACAGGCATTGATTCCATAAACTACTATTTGATTAAAAATG
Source organism: uncultured Candidatus Saccharibacteria bacterium (assembly GCA_964475745.1). Lineage (GTDB taxonomy): Bacteria > Patescibacteriota > Minisyncoccia > UBA6257 > JAKLIH01 > CAYGJE01. Next base: position 3,372 of record CAYYXO010000020.1, read on the forward strand.
GCTTTAAAGAAAGGTTTGATGATGTTTACCAAGATTGAATCATTGCCAATGCCATTAATGATTGCAAAATAAGTGATAAATATTGCTATAAAAATTTTAATCTTAATATAAACATCCCTGGCAATAGTTTTTATTTGCCAGTCAATAGCAACAGTGTTTTATCCATTAGTGATGTTAGCTTGGCTTATCAAGCCAAATACCAAAAAATTATTGGCGGCGGAGATACTATTGAATTAACTTTTGAAAATCCAACCAATAATAAATATAGGCAAATACCTTATGTGCTTACCTACCACGATGGAAGAAAAAAATTAGACTTTCTTTCTTTTAATGGTAATAAAGATGCCAAGATAATTATAAAAGATTACAAGCAAACCTATCAAAATATAACTTTATTGCCGATTTTTTCAAACAATCAAAATGGTTCATCTCAACTTTTTAAATGACACATAAACAGCACTGTCGAAAAAGCAAGCGAAGCCCCAATTGCGCCTGAAAGACCAAATGAAACACAATCAAGAGACGATTTGATTATTAAATTACAGCTTCAATTGATTGATTTATTAAGACAACTTCTATTATTGCTTAGACAGCAAAGAGGAATCTAAAACAAACACGCCCATGCTTTTAAAGCATGGGCGCAGTCCATTGACAAAAAAGAATTTTTTAACTATAATATATCTAATAAATAAAATAAAAAAAATAAATCATGAAAAAGCAAATCCTTTTTTTCACCATGCTTGCCA
>CAYYXO010000021.1:0-2670 GCA_964475745.1 uncultured Candidatus Saccharibacteria bacterium
CTCCTGAATCTGTTTTAAGAGACTCAAATGAAAGCTGGCCTTTAGCATAACTAAAAGTCAAGCTAAAGATAATTGCAAGCATGGTGAAAAAAAGGATTTGCTTTTTCATCGTTTGTTTTTTTTATTTTATTGTATGTGTATATTATAGTTAAAAAATTTAAAAAATACAAGAACCCGCCCAGGGTTTTTTCTGGGCGGGATTTGCCATTTTTTATGGCTAATATAAAATTACTTTTAAAAATTCTATTTTTTATTGCCAGTAAAAAAGCCTACTATATTATTCCATGCTTTGGCAATAAAACCAATGACCGTATTTTTTTCTGGCGGAACAGATACAATATTACTAAAATAGCCCGCCATGCTATTCTTAGGATTTTCTTTACAATGAAAAATAAAATCAACATTTTTATTAAAATCTTTTTCATTTGTATATATAATAAGTAAATCTTTATTATTACCCAAGCTACCATAGGTAAAACGTATCTTTGGGCTTGAATAAATAGATCAATCTTGACAACTTTTAAGATCAAAATCTCTTGAATTATTTTCTTTTATTTCTACATAGCGATGATTTTCTTTATGGCCATCGTGCCATTTTACTTCTGACTTAACAAACTCAAGATTAATTAAAGGTTCAACAGTAAAAATCCAATCAAACTTTTTGCTAACCCTTAACAAATCATCGCTTTGAGAGTTTAAACAATCATTGTGGTTGCGATGAAACTTGCTGCATTGGACAAACCAAACCTCTATCTCTTTTTTTGTCTCTTTTTTAACTGAATAAATAAGTTCATTCAATAAAAATTCACTGTCAATATGAAATCCGCCGGGCACAATAGACACTAGTGTTGTTTCTTCATTTTTATTCATTGCTTCAATAGTATGAGAAACATTTGAAACGCCATCTAGCGTATAACCAACTATTCCGTATGTATTTGCAAACCATTCGCTTTTACTATCTATCTGTATATCAAATCTTCCACTAGAATTAGAAGAAACCGAAGCAGTACCTCGACCATTGGTATCAATTAGGCGAAAAACTTTTACTGGTTTTACATCTCCATCTATTTTAACCTCGATGTCTTGTTTAAATTCAACTGTGCCGCCAAGATTTTTTCTATCATTATTTTCTATTTTAATATTTTTTGTATTTATTTTTTTTGACAAACCTTCCTTGTCAGAATTTACGCAGTTACACTCTAATGATATTACTAAAACATCGTTAGGGGCGTCTATATTTCTTGCAATAACAGATGACCCTCCGCTAGTTGGTCTGTTTTTATTTACATTTATTGCCCTATCAACTCCTATCATATTAGGCTTGGTTACTATTTTACAATCTTGGCAACCTGTACCAATTTCTCAAGAAAGAGAGATGGGCTGTCCAACTGGCACAGAACTAGGGGTAGCAACAAAACTAACTAGAGATCTCATTTCTCTAAAAACATCAATATTAAAAATATTACTTTCAATTGTTTTTTCTACTGTCCTAGACCTGCCTTCTCTTTTTGTTTTTTCACAGACAATTTGTGCAAAAATGCTATAAACCTCTTCTTGCTCGCGGTGCTCTCTTAAAGACAATCTTTCGTCTAACCACCTACTTTCTTTTTGTAAATTGTTTATTGTTGAAACTTTTTCATCGCTGCCTGCTTCTCAGTAATAAAAAACACATTCGTAGCTTTCAATATCTTCTGGATAATTAATATTATAAACTCAATTTATTCTTGATATTCCGTTTAAATAAGTTTTATTTGGAGCATATATATCTATTGATTGTAAATTATTGTCATCTCTATTGCTTGAATCTTGACTTTGACCTGGCTCACCTTCACCTCCTTGTGGAGTTAAAACATCTTCCCCAAAGCTAATAACTCCTAGATCACTAAAAAAGCTTTCTCCTGCCATTGATGGTTCTCATGGTAAGTTATCTGAAGCTGGTAATGAGTCTAGTGTAGAAAGGTTTGAACCAAATTGGTCAAAGCTTAAAAGACTGTCTGTACTAACTCCTTCTCATGGTTTAGGAGTTGGTGTTTCTGTTTGTGTTTTAACATCATCTCTTCTTAAAAGATTGGTAAAGTTGTTAAAAATGCTGTTGATGTTTCAACTAAAGGCTGGTTTTTGTTCTGTAGGAGCAGAAATGTCAAAAAGGCCTGAGATGTTAAAACTAGAGGTGCTGTCTTCTGTGGGATTAAAGAATGATCATGGTTCACTTTTTTGAGAACTTGATACACTTAAGTTTTCAAATGCTGGTAAAGACAAAGAACTATCTGTTGAATCTTTAAATTTTGGTAAGTTGATTTGGTCGTTTTTTGTTGTATCTTGATATCTTAGAATATCAATGTCTCAAGTGTTTCAAGCATTGGTATCTTTTGTTACTGCTTCATAGGCTGGTCTTGTGCAATTTCTTTTACAAATTGCTTCGGTGTCATAGCCTTTTCTGTTACCTAGAGATGCTTGAGATATTTCTTTACAGGTATAGGTTGAGGTATCACAATATCATTTCTTTGATGTTCCTGCTACATAGCTGTTTAAATCAAATGAAGCTCCTGAATCTGTTTTAAGAGACTCAAATGAAAGCTGGCCTTTAGCATAACTAAAGGTCAAGCTAAAGATAATGGCAAGCATGGTGAAAAAAAGGATTTGCTTTTTCATGATTTATTTTTTTTATTT